>CAILUH010000110.1 GCA_903837335.1 uncultured beta proteobacterium
GACGTGGCTAATGTATCGAAATTTTTTGGCGGCGTACATGCCTTAGATAATGTCGGTTTAAACGTGCCAACGGGAAGTATTGTTGGCTTAATCGGCCCGAATGGCGCAGGCAAAACCACTTTTTTTAACGTGATTACGGGCTTGTATCCTGCCGAAAGCGGCCAATTTCAATTTAATGGCAAAAACTATCTACCCCATTCAATAGCCCAGGTAACCCAAGCAGGTATTGCCCGAACGTTTCAGAATATCCGCTTGTTTGGAGCGATGACTGCCTTAGAAAATGTGATGGTGGGCTGCCATTGCCGCTCGCATGCCGGTGTCTTTGGGGCAGTGGTGCGGAGTAAGCGGGTGCAGCGCGAAGAACGCGACATCAGAGAAAAATCGTTTGCGCTCTTGCACTATGTTGGCTTAGACGATTTTGCCGATCATACTGCCCACAATCTATCTTACGGGCATCAACGCCGTTTAGAGATTGCCCGAGCTTTGGCTACCGATCCTTTGTTATTGGCGCTTGATGAACCTGCGGCAGGGATGAATGCGACTGAAAAATTAGACTTACGCGAATTACTTTTAAAAATTCGCGGTGATGGCAAAACAATTTTATTGATTGAACATGACGTGAGTTTGGTAATGGGAATTTGCGATAGCCTCACGGTTTTAGATTACGGCAAGACTATTGCAGTGGGGAGCCCAAGTGAAGTTCGCCATAATCCTGAGGTAATCCGCGCGTACTTAGGTAATGGCTGATGAATATCTTACAAGTCAAGGACCTAAAAGTATCTTACGGCGGCATCGCAGCTGTTAAGGGTATTGATTTTGAGATTAAGTCTGGCGAGTTGGTCGCTTTAATTGGTGCCAATGGCGCTGGTAAAAGCTCGACGTTAAATGCCTTAGCCGGCGTCATACAGGCACGTGCTGGCGAGATTCAATTTAATCGCGAGCCTGTTAGTCATTTACCTGCTTATGAATTGGTTAAGCGTGGTTTAAGTTTAGTGCCTGAAGGCCGTGGTGTATTTAAGCGCATGACTGTTTTTGAGAATTTACAAATGGGTGCTTTTCTACAGCAAAACCCAGCTGAATTCAAACGTCTTTTAGATCAGGCTTACACTTTTTTCCCGCGCTTAGAAGAGCGCAGCACGCAAATGGCGGGCACGCTTTCGGGGGGAGAGCAGCAGATGGTGGCGATGGGCAGGGCGCTGATGGCCCAACCAAAATTATTATTGTTAGATGAGCCCTCAATGGGGCTAGCGCCACTCATGGTTGAAACCATTTTTAATGTTATTCATTCTTTAACTAAAGCGGGCATGACAATTTTATTGGTTGAGCAAAATGCACGTTTAGCCTTGCAGCTTGCACAGCGTGCTTATGTCATGGAAAGTGGACTAATTACCTTGGCTGGTTCTGGTACTGAACTCATGGCTGATGCAAGGGTTCGCAAGGCCTACTTAGGTGAATAGAGATGAGAGCGATCCAAGTCCAGTGGCAATTAATGCCAAGTGGGCGCAGGTCAAACTAATTGCTTGAGTAGTCCGCGCAGCATTGAAGCCATCAAGCGAATATCATCGTCACTGGTATTGAGGGCGGGCATAAAACGCAATAAATCGGGTTGTGGTGAGTTAATCAAAAGTCCTATTGGATTTTGATCACGAGCCATTTCTACGAGTTTAGGGCCAATTTCGCGACCTAACATTAAGGCCCGCAGCATGCCCATTCCCCGCTCTCCTTCTAACTGAAATTCTGCAACCAGTTGGCGTAATTCATTGCGCAATAATTCGCCCTTAGCTTGCACTTGGGCTAAAAATTGGGGAGCTAAGAGTTGCTCAA
>CAILUH010000111.1 GCA_903837335.1 uncultured beta proteobacterium
ACCCTTAGGCACAGGAACTATGGCAGCGATTTTAGGTTTAGATGGATCCCAAGTGCAAGCGGTCTGCGCTGAGGCGAGTGCCTTGACGAATGAAGTGGTTGAGGCGGTCAATTTCAATGCCCCGGGTCAGGTGGTGATAGCAGGTGCTAATGCAGCAGTCAGTAAAGCCTGTGAGTTACTCAAAGCAGCTGGCGCAAAACGGGCTTTGCCATTATCCGTATCAGCCCCTTTCCATTCTTCTTTATTGCAGACGGCCTCAGAAAAGCTGGCCATCTACTTAGAAAAAGTCACCTTTCATCCGCCTTCGATTCCTTTGATTAATAATGTTGACGTCAGTGTCTTGAGTGATCCTCAGGCTATTAAAGATGCGCTTGTCAGGCAGGCGGCTAAACCTGTGCGTTGGCAAGAAATTATTCAAGCGATGGCGGCGCAAGGCATTACTCAAGTAGTTGAATGCGGCCCAGGCAAAGTGTTAGCAGGCTTAACCAAGCGGATTGACGCTCAATTACAGGGCTTAGCATTATTTGATGATGTAAGCCTTCATGAAGTAAAAATCGCTTTAGGACAAACAGCATGAAAATTGATCTAAGCAAACAAATTGCCTTGGTTACTGGCGCATCGCGCGGCATTGGTGCAGCCATCGCGTTAGAGCTTGCACAGTCGGGTGCTACAGTCATTGGCACCGCCACCTCTGCAGCTGGTGCATTGGCTATTACAGAGCGCTTACAGACTTTTGGCGGGCGGGGTGAAATACTGAATGTGAATGAGGCTTCTGCTAGCGAGCAAATGATTGAGGCTATTTGTAAAGAATTTGGCGGCATTCATATTTTGGTGAATAACGCTGGCATTACCCGCGATCAACTGTCGATGCGTATGAAAACTACGGAGTGGGCAGACGTGATTGATACCAACTTGAGCGCTGTCTTTCGACTTTCCCAAGCAGTTTTGCGACCAATGATGAAAGCCCGTTTTGGACGCATTATTAATATCACCTCGATCGTCGGCCATATGGGTAATCCAGGGCAAGTAAATTATGCGGCTGCAAAAGCAGGGGTTTCTGGGATGACTCGGGCATTAGCGCGGGAAATTGGCAGTCGCAACATAACCGTGAATTGCGTGGCCCCGGGTTTTATTGATACCGATATGACCCGCGCCTTAAGTGAAGAGCAACAAAATGCCCTGAAAGCGAACATTCCCTTGGCCCGTTTAGGGAGCCCAGAAGATGTGGCGCAGGCAGTGGTTTTTTTAGCTTCAGGAGCTGCGGGCTATATCACGGGAAATACCCTCCACGTCAATGGGGGCCTGTATTTAGCCTGATTTATAGTATGGGGTTTTAGAAGCCGGGCGCGGTAATCGGCAGGTGGCCTGGCCAAACTGATAAAATCCTTAAATTGTTTTTTACTACCCTAGGGGGACTTGATGGACAACATCGAACAACGTGTTAAGAAAATTGTTGCTGAGCAATTGGGCGTACCAGAAGCAGATATTAAGAATGAATCTTCTTTTGTCAATGACCTCGGTGCCGATTCACTTGATACGGTAGAGTTGGTAATGGCTTTAGAAGATGAGTTTGGCATTGAAATACCAGATGAAGAGGCTGAAAAAATTACGACTGTTCAGCTTGCGATCGATTTCGCAAAATCTAAAGCATCACAGGGCTAATTATTTGGACTCGCTGTGACTGCTTTAAAACACCAACGCCGGGTCGTAGTCACCGGCTTAGGTCTTATTTCTCCAGTTGGAAATTCTGTCGCAACTGCTTGGTCGAATGTGCTTGCCGGTAAATCAGGCATTGCTACGATTACTAAGTTTGATCATGCCCCGCTGAGTGTCCATTTTGCGGGTGAAGTTAAAGATTTTAATATTGAAGATTATGTCTCTGCTAAAGAGGCGCGCCACATGGACCATTTCATCCACTATGGGATTGCTGCTGGAACTCAGGCATTACGAGATAGCGGCATTGAAGTAAGCGAAGCGAATGCCGAGCGGATTGGTGTCATGGTGGGTTCGGGAATCGGTGGACTGCCGATGATTGAAAATACCGGTGCCGAGCTCTTAGCCCGCGGCCCGAGGCGGATTTCTCCCTTCTTTGTGCCTGGCTCAATTATTAATATGATTTCAGGCCATTTAAGTATTTTATTTAATTTAAAAGGGCCCAATATTGCAGCTGCTACTGCCTGTACTACCGGTCTACATAGTATTGGTTTGGCGGCGCGATTAATTCAAGCAGGTGATGCAGATGTCATGCTAGCAGGTGGTGCCGAGTCAACTATTTCTGCTTTAGGCGTCGGTGGTTTTGCTGCAGCCCGCGCGCTTTCAACCCGCAATGATGACCCAACTACCGCTTCACGCCCCTGGGATAAGGATCGCGATGGTTTTGTGCTGGGTGAAGGTGCCGGCGTCATGGTCTTAGAAGAATATGAGCAGGCGCGTGCACGTGGCGCCAAGATTTATTGCGAACTCGTCGGCTTTGGAATGAGCGGGGATGCTTTTCATATGACTGCCCCCAATATGGATGGCCCACGCCGTTGCATGTTGAACGCTTTGCGTGATGCAGGCTTAAACCCAGACCAAATTAATTACATTAATGCGCATGGAACATCCACTCCGCTAGGCGATAAAAATGAAACTGAGGCCATTAAAGCTGCCTTGGGCGATCATGCCAAAAAGGTCGTTATTAACTCCACCAAGTCGATGACGGGCCATTTATTAGGGGGTGCTGGCGGCTTAGAGGCGGTTTTTACTGTTTTAGCCTTGCATCACCAAAAATCACCACCCACCATCAATATCTTTAATCAAGACCCCGAGTGCGATTTGGACTACTGCGCCAATACAGCGCGGGATCTGCCGATCGACTATGCAGTGAAAAACAACTTTGGCTTTGGGGGTACTAACGGCACCTTGATTTTTGGTAAGTTGACCTGATATAGAGTTATCTTCGCTTTACGAAGTTCACTACGAAGTTCACTACTAAGTTGATCCTGATGAAAAAATTATTACTTCATACCCTCAGTGTTATTGCCATTATTGGCTTTGCACCAGTGCCTTTTACGCCGCTTGCTTTAGCGCAAGCCCCCCGGGTGGCGATCCCTGATTTTGCCGATTTAGTCGAAAAAGCCAGTCCGGCCGTAGTGAATATTCGTACCACTGAAAAAGTCGCTGCGCAACAAGCTGGCGCCAATGGCCCCGGCGGAGTGGATGAGCAGCAAGAGTTTTTTCGGCGCTTTTTCGGTATTCCTTTTCCCAATATTCCGGGCATGCCTGGTTCACCTAAGGGACCAAATCAAGCACCTAATCCAGGCCAGAATCGTCCTGGGGCGCCCCAAGAAAATGATCGTGGCGTCGGCTCCGGCTTCATCATTGATGCCAATGGTTATATTCTTACCAATGCGCATGTCATCGAGGGTGCAGAAACAATTTATGTCACCTTAACCGATAAGCGTGAATTAAAAGCAAAATTGTTGGGTGCCGATAAGCGTACCGATGTCGCGCTAATTAAAATTGAGGCCAGTGGCTTACCTAAACTACCACTAGGAGATTCTTCCAAGGTTCGGGTTGGCGAGTGGGTGCTCGCGATTGGCTCACCTTTTGGCTTGGAAAATACTGTTACAGCTGGCATTGTTTCAGCGAAAAGCCGTGATACTGGCGATTACTTACCCTTTATTCAAACTGATGTAGCCGTTAATCCAGGAAATTCTGGCGGACCTTTACTCAATACCGCTGGGCAAGTCATTGGCATTAACTCACAAATTTTTAGTCGCTCTGGTGGTTATATGGGAATTTC
>CAILUH010000112.1 GCA_903837335.1 uncultured beta proteobacterium
ATATGAATCAGTTGCCTTCCTCAGAGAAACATATGATCAATCAACCAATGCAAAAATAAGGGAAAAAATTATTTCGCCTGAACTGCAGCGTTTTTTAAGGTTGGAAAAGTCGAATCAAGAGCTCAATAAATTAACATAAGGTAATTGGACTTGTGCTAACGTCTGAGGCTTCATTCATCA
Organism: uncultured beta proteobacterium; assembly: GCA_903837335.1. Lineage (GTDB taxonomy): Bacteria > Pseudomonadota > Gammaproteobacteria > Burkholderiales > Burkholderiaceae > Polynucleobacter. Next base: position 181 of record CAILUH010000112.1, read on the forward strand.
TCGTTGTTCTTATTGCTGGCATTTTTATTGGCCTAGAAAAAATTCGCCCATTACATCGTTATAGTATAGATAAGGCTTGGCTTATCAGGCTCTTTATTTTCGGTAGTCTTGGGGTACTTCTGACAACAATAATTGGTATTTTTTTGGTTCCTCATTTGGGTGCCATCGTACTATTTCCAAACTTTTCAATTCAATTTTTAAAAACCCCTACCTGGCTTAACGGTCTCTTTGGCTATGTTTGCATTACTTTCTTTGTTTATTGGTGGCACCGTATTCGACACCATAACAACTTAATCTGGCGAATATTTCATCAAATTCACCACAGCACCCATCGCATAGAAGCTTTAACTGCAATCTATGCTCACCCAAGCGATTTTTTAGCGAACGCTCTCATCGTTAATATCGTTGCCTATTCAATTCTGGGGCTGAATGTCGAATCGGCAGCTTGGGCATCCCTTTGGGTCAGTATTTTCGAACTCTGGGAGCATACCAACACCCCCACCCCACGCTGGTTAGGATATTTAATTGTTAGGCCAGAAATGCACCGCATTCATCATGAACGCGATCGCCATACAAATAATTATGGCTTACCTATTTGGGATATTCTTTTTGGCACCTATGAAAATTCGTCTCGCCCAGTAGAATGCGGCTTTGAAATTGATTCAGAACGCAAGGTATTGCATATGCTATCTTGCCGCGATATTAAATAAAGTAATTATTTCTTAATGCGCTGTCTTCTCTTTCTGCTTTTTTTTACATTTTCTTTTTTTTGCTTAGCTCAAGATCAACCCTACGACGATGACCTACCCGATCATTTAGTCGGTGATATTGGTTTGGCAACATATACCTCTAACTTACACCTTGGTACTTATGGCACGCAGACATTTGTCGCGCCTTATGTTTTTGCCAGCTATCAAAGGGCTTTTGCAAGAATTGATATGTTCGGTATTAAAACAGCAAAAATTGGATATGGGTATCTTGAGATAACTGGCAAAGCGATTCTCGATAACTTTGTAGTTAAGTCTCCCTACACGACCACGACTATTGTTAAGCGCTACCCCATCCCCATTGGCATTGGCACCTTTCAAGAAACGCCCATTGGGGGATTTCTTATCAATGCGTATCATGACTTTAGTCAATCCAAGGGTGCTTTATACGATTTTTCCTATTTTGGTGAGGTAGAAATGATGCGCAAAATAACTGTCTATCCCCAACTTGGTATTGAACGACAGTCAAGTCAATTTGCAAACTATTATTATGGCTTAAATAACCAGCAAGCAAATTCGGTTGGCTACCAAAGTTATACCGCTCCAGCTACTACTAATTTAATGTTAGGTTTCTTATTAGAGGTACCAATTATTGATGCCTGGTATATTAATATTTATGGCAAACGTAAGTGGATGGGTAGTGGGATTAGCAATAGCCCTGTCATGAACCGATCATTTCAAGATAACCTATTTATGGCCTTAGCTTACCGATTTAAGTAAAAGAGGATTGATTCAATTGGGATTCTTTTTTGGCCCCATAAAAAACCCCGCAGAATACAGGCTGATACTAATTACTACCATGCACATGACTTTATCGAAATAAGTGTACTGATCTACTGTAATAAAAAAATAAATAGAAATGAGAGTTGTCATAGAAAAAATAATCACTGCAGCCCATTTACGTGGCCCGGTCAATGGTGGGCTAAAGCTTAGGAAAGCATTAGTTACGGCCCCAGCATTCTCAATCTCTTGATCATGCGGTTTCCAAGCAGGATTCTTAAAGAAGATTTTGAGTTTTGTCGCCAACTCAGGATAGTTACGACTTTTCTTATAAAGATTAACAAATACTGAACTAAGCGCCCATAAAGGATTCCAAGAATTTAATGGGGTTTGGGTGCCATATATACAGGCGCTTTTTTCTTCCTGATAGGTTCCAAAAATTCGATCCCAAATAATTAAAACTGCGCCAAAATTTTTATCAATATACTCACCGTTGATTGCATGATGCACACGATGATTTGAAGGTGATGAAAAGAGGCTATCAAACCATCCTAATTTTCCGATATGTTCTGTATGAATCCAGAATTGATAAATCAGCACAAATAGGCCGATTAAAACAAATTGATATGGTGGAATACCGAGTAGCGCCATTACTGCAAAAAAGAAGCAGGCAATAATTGGGAAAAAGCTTTCTTGTCTTAAGGCGGTAGAAAAGTTGAATAATTGACTTTGGTGATGAACAACATGGGATCCCCACAATAAAGCAGATTGGTGACTTGTACGGTGAAGCCAATAGTCTAAAAAGTCATAAATGAAGAACGCCCCTATCCAGCCATACCAGCTTTCCCAAAAGCGGGTTAACGCTGTTACCCCAATATGTAAATAGAGTAGTTCATAGGCACCAATTTGAAAAAAAACCAGGCAAAATAAAATAGACTGACTGAGTAGGCCTTGGCTTAGGCTGCTTATAGCATCGTTCAACTGATAAGTATTTTTACCAATTGCTAGGCCATACAGAAATTCACACACCATGAAAAAGCTGAAAATGGGGATGGCTAAAAGAATAATTTGATTAAGTAATTGTTCATTCACCCAGCAATTTTAATAGAAAGTCAGTAGACCTGATCTGCAATTTACTTAGCTATCTAGAATAATATATAGTATTAAAAACTGTATTAAAGAAATAACTATATATAAGAGGCCAAGCATGAAGCTAACCATTAACGAGCAGATATATAACGTCGATGTAGAGCCAAATATGCCCCTTTTATGGGCAATTCGAGAGTTTGTCGGCCTTACGGGAACCAAATATGGTTGTGGTATTGGGCAATGTGGGGCCTGTACAGTCTATATGAATGGCGAACCGATTCGTTCCTGTTCGATTCCCGTCTCTGCGGTCGGTGGCAAGAAAATAACGACTATTGAAGCGCTTTCTAAAGATAGCTCGCATCCTGTGCAAAAAGCCTGGATTGCGCTGGATGTTCCTCAGTGCGGATACTGTCAATCTGGTCAGATCATGGCCGCTGCTGCTTTGTTAAAAAAGAATCCTAGACCAACCGATCAGGATATTGACAAAGCCATGTCTAATGTTTGTCGCTGTGGTACTTATCAAAAAATTCGAGATGGCATTCATGTCGCTTCTGGACAGAAAAAGTTAGCTGATGTTTTAGCTCTTTATGAAGCCTCTCCTCAGAGTCGTGGTTAGGAAAAAATATGACCTTAATTGAACAAACTCCAAATCTCGCTAACGCCTCGCGTCGTCAATTTATTATTAAGGGTACGCTTGCGGGTGGCGGCCTGATCCTCGGTCTTGGTGCGTTGCCTGAATTTGCATTGGCTCAAAAAATTAGTGGCTATGACCACAATACCCCATTAAAAATCGGTGCGCCGGAAGTAAATGCTTGGGTCAGTATTAAGCCGGATGAAACCGTTCTGATCCGCATTGCTCGCTCAGAAATGGGTCAAGGTACACGCACTGGTTTAGCGCAGATGGTTACTGAAGAGCTGGAATGTAATTGGAAAAACGTCAGTACAGAGTCACCAACCCCGGGTCATAGCCTAGCCAGAAAACGGACATGGGGCGAACATGGTACTGGCGGTAGTCGTGGTATCCGTATTTCTGAAGACTATGTACGACGCGGTGCGGCCGCAGCGCGAATGATGCTGATGCAAGCAGCAGCGAATAAATGGGATGTTCCAGTTAGCGAATTAACGGTAGATAAAGGGGTCATTACTCACCCCAAAACAGGTAGGCAAATTAGCTATGGAAAAGTTGCCGAACTTGCCTCTACTTTAAATCCGCCCGACCCCAAGACTATTACTTTGAGAGATCCGCGGATTTGGAAGGTCGCGGGGCAACCCTACGCCCGCATCGACACCGCAAATAAAGTCAATGGCTCTAAGGTATTTGGCGCAGATTTGCAATTGCCTGGAATGCTTTGCGCAGCAATCAAAGCATGTCCTGTTTTTGGAGGCAAGTTAGTGAGCTTTAATGAGGCTCAAATTAAAAATATGCGTGGGGTAAAAGGTGTTGTGAAGGTAAGTGATGACTCGGTAGCAGTTGTTGCAGATTCTTGGTGGCGCGCTAAAACAGCGCTAGATGCTTTACCTATCGTCTGGGATGAAGGCAAAGGGGCTAATGTATCTTCAGCCGGTATTAACAAAACCCTTAGAGAAGCTTTAGATGAAGAAGGTAACTACTGGCAGCGAAAAGAAGGTGATGCCCTAGGCGCTATTCAAGGCTCAACTAAAAAAGTGGAAGCAATCTATTTCACTCCATATCGTGCCCACGTAAATATGGAGCCTATGAATGCAACAGTTAAAATTTCAGGGGGACAGGCTGAAGCGTGGGTTCCCACGCAAAATGGTGAAGGTTCTCATGCTGCCCTCTCTGAGGCCACGGGTATCCCACTTGATAAATGCGAGATCTATAAATTAGATTCAGGCACTGGCTTAGGACGTCGGGGTTCAACCCAAGATTATGTAACCCAAGCCGCTAAAATTGCTCAACAATTTCCGGGTGTACCTATCAAATTGATATGGAGCCGTGAAGAAGATATGACACATGATTTTTATCATCCCATTGCGATGGCAAAAATGACGGCTGGCATTGATTCAACCGGGAATCTAACGGGTATGCATATTAAGGTTGCCGGCGCGTCGATTAACGCGACACTTGCGCCACAAAATATTAAAAACGGTAAAGATGAACGGCAACTCCAAGGTCTTTATGAGAATGGCCCCGACGCACAGCTAGGCTATCAATTTCCAACCCTGTTAACTGAATATGTTATGCGGAATACGCATATACCCGTTGGTCCATGGCGTGGTGTCAATACCAATCAAAATGCGATATTCATGGAATGCTTCATGGATGAATGCGCTAAGGCAGCAAATAAAGATCCGCTGCTATTTCGACAAGTACTCATGAAAAATCATCCCAAGCATTTGGGCGTCTTAAATGCAGCGGCGCAGAAAGCAGATTGGGGGAAGCCACTGCCTCCTGGGGTATACCGTGGGATTGCTCAATTTATGGGGTATGCCAGCTACTCTGCTTGCGTGGCCGAAGTATCGATGCAGGGTAATACGGTCAAAATCGATCGCTTAGTTTTTGCTCTTAACTCTGGTCATGTGGTTAACCCCTATTTAGCTCGAGAACAAATTGAAGGCTCGGTAGCGATGGCATTAGGAGCCATCTTCAATCCAGAAATCACTGTAGAAAATGGGCGGATAGTGCAAAAAAACTTGGACACATATCCATTG
>CAILUH010000113.1 GCA_903837335.1 uncultured beta proteobacterium
TCATCATCGGAGATGGGCCCCCAGTTTTTATCATCACTGCATAGGGCTCTTAAGGCCATACAGACTGGGTCAATGAGGCGTTGACGAATCATTTTGAGGTATTTCTGGTTCATGCCTGTGCCCGCTAAACCTGAATACAAATACACCCGAATCCAGCGCCGCGAAAAGCTATCCTCAAAATACTGCTGATAAAAGGTCACCAGCCGTTTCTTTAAGGGAATGCTTGAATTTTCTAATAAAGCGTCCCACTCTTTTTGCCAAGAGTCTAAGAAGATGATTTCAAATACTTCCTCCATCAACACCTGCTTTGAGGGGAAATAGCGATAGAGTAGTGGCTGGGTAATGCCTAGGCGCTCGGATAGTTCTCGGGTCTTACCAGTAAACCCGAGCTCGGCAAAATAATCGATAGCCCCCGCCAAAATGAGCTCGCGTCGTTGGCTAGGCGCCATTCTGACACGCGACTTTTGCGGCGTTTTCTTACTGATTTTGCGTTTCGCAACTTTAGGGGGCATATGGTGTTATAAAACCTGTTGAATGAAGCTGTATTGAAATATCCAAAAAACCATCAAAAGCTTAATAAGCCATTGTATTTACTTGGATGCACCTTGGAGTAGCAGGTCGTCTAAGTAGTTTCCCTAATTAATTGCTGATAAATACTATGCAAACTTGGACATTAATGTTGTATAGTTCTAATTATCAATAGATTAATTAAGCTTCATGCTGTTTTCAGATAACCGTTAATTTTACAGAGGTTCAAATGCCAAGTGATATCGAAATAGCTCAAAAAGCAACTATGAAAAAGATCGCTGGAATTGCCAAGGAACGCTTGGGCATACCAGAAGACTCCCTTGAGCCATTTGGGCACTACAAAGCCAAGGTTTCATTGGCCTATTTAGATACCTTGAAAAATAAAAAAGACGGGAAACTCATTCTCGTTACCGCTATCAGTCCAACCCCTGCGGGTGAGGGTAAAACCACGACAACCGTTGGCCTCGGAGATGCACTGAACTACATTGGTAAAAAGGCCATGATTTGTTTACGGGAACCTTCGCTTGGACCCGTATTTGGCGTTAAGGGTGGAGCCGCAGGCGGTGGCTATGCCCAAATCGTTCCTATGGAAGACATTAACTTGCATTTCACGGGTGATTTTTCGGCGATTGCATTAGCCAATAATTTGCTGGCCGCCTTAATTGATAACCATATTTATCATGGCAATACCTTGGGTATTGATGTGCGTCGGATTCAATGGAAGCGGGTAGTGGATATGAATGACCGCGCTTTACGTTCCATTACTGCCGCCTTGGGAGGCCCTGGTAACGGCTATCCTCGCGAAGATGGCTTTGATATTGTGGTTGCCTCAGAGATCATGGCAATTTTCTGTCTTGCCACCTCGATCGAAGACTTGAAAGAGCGTCTATCAAAAATTGTGGTTGGCTATACCCGTGATTTAAAGCCTATCTTGGCAAAAGATTTAAATGCGCATGGCGCCATGACCGTTTTACTTAAAGATGCTTTGGCCCCTAATTTAGTACAAACCTTGGAAAACAATCCCGCTTTTGTGCATGGCGGCCCGTTTGCAAATATTGCCCATGGTTGTAACTCCGTCATTGCGACTAAAGCTGCATTGAAACTGGCTGACTATGTAGTAACCGAGGCTGGATTTGGTGCTGACCTAGGTGCCGAAAAGTTTATTGATATCAAATGCCGTAAGTCAGGCTTGCGCCCCGCAGCTGTGGTGATCGTGGTAACCGTACGCGCCATGAAATATCACGGTGGGGTTGATGTTGCCAATTTAACTACAGAAGATTTAATTGCCCTAGATAAGGGATTGGTCAACTTAGAGCGTCACGTCGAGAATATTACACAGGTCTATAACTTGCCCTGCGTTGTTTCGATCAACCAATTCCTGAGCGATACCGATGCTGAAATCGATTTAATCCGTAAACGGATGGAGCGTTTAGGGGTGAAGGTCGTTTTAGCATCACATTGGGCGCATGGCGGTAAAGGCGCTGCAGACTTGGCCAATATAGTTGTAGACCTCTGCGAATCTGATAAAAAAATGCAGTTTGTTTATGAAGAAGGAGATTCGCTTTGGGAAAAAGTAAATAAGATCGCGAAACGGGTTTACCGCGCTGGTGAAGTGAATGCCGATTCGAAGGTCCGTGCGCAAATTGCTAGTTTGCAAGAACAAGGTTATGGACATTACCCCGTATGCGTAGCGAAAACCCAAAGTTCTTTTTCAACCGATCCAAAATTGCGTGGCGCCCCAGAGGGCCATACCATTACCGTGCGTGAAGTGCGCTTAGCAGCCGGTGCTGAATTTATCGTCATGGTTTGCGGCGACATTATGACTATGCCTGGCTTGCCTAAAGTACCTTCTGCGGAAAAAATTGACTACGTCGATGGCAAAGTTACAGGCCTCTTTTAA
>CAILUH010000114.1 GCA_903837335.1 uncultured beta proteobacterium
AGCGGGAGATATTATTCGTACCGTGGCGGTTAGCCCAACCTTAATGAGTGTTGCCGTATTAGGCGCTATCGTGGTCATTCGTTGTTTCTTGAGCTGGTCTCTGGCTTTGGAAATGAATGGCCGCTGGCCTTGGCAGTCACCCAAATAAGCAAAAATTATTTGGTGTATCAACATGTAAGTTTAGATGGGAATCTTTCCCCCCCCATCCAATATCTTTATTTATCCTAAAATTCAAAAAAATGAGAACCCTTCTTGAGATTTAATTGATGGGTAAACAAAAATCAATAAAGTAGGGTAAATTTCGAATTATTGAAATTGCTGGCGCCTAAAAAGACTTCTTACTATGCTGCTTTGGTTTGTCATTATTTATTGGATTATTTCCATTGGTATCGGCTTATGGGCGGCTTTGCGCGTAAAAAATACGGCTGACTTTGCGGCTGCTGGGCACAGCCTGCCATTACCAATTGTGACCGCAACTGTTTTTGCTACTTGGTTTGGCTCGGAAACAGTTTTGGGTATTCCTGCAACATTTTTGAAGGATGGTCTCGGGGGGATTGTGTCTGATCCCTTTGGTTCTTCCTTATGCTTAATATTAGTAGGCTTATTTTTTGCCAAGCATTTATATAACCGCAAGATGCTGACGATTGGCGATTTCTTTCGCGAAAAATATGGTCGTGCAGTAGAGGTTCTCGTCACCTTATGCATTGTGGCTTCCTATTTAGGCTGGGTTGCTGCTCAAATCAAAGCACTGGGTTTGGTATTTAATGTCGTTTCCGAAGGCGGGATAACCCAAACTACCGGCATGTTAATTGGCGCGAGCAGTGTCTTAATTTATACCCTATTTGGTGGTATGTGGTCAGTAGCGATTACCGATTTTATTCAGATGATTGTGATTGTGATTGGCATGCTGTATATCGGCGGGGAAATGGCCATCGAAACTGGTGGCATTGGCGTAGTGATTGCGCATGCAGCAGCAGCAGGGAAGCTCAATTTTTGGCCTGATATGAATTTGGCCGCTATTCTTGGTTTTATGGCGGCATTATTTACAATGATGTTAGGTTCCATTCCTCAGCAGGACGTCTTCCAGCGCATTACCTCTTCCAAAAATTCAACGATTGCTGTGCAAGCAGCTATTTTAGGTGGCGTACTCTATTTTATTTTCGCCTTTATTCCACTCTTCTTGGCTTATTCAGCTAGCCTTTTAGACCCCGATCTCATCACAAAATACTTAGACACCGATCCCCAGTTAATTTTGCCAAAACTGATTTTGAATCATGCACCGTTGTTTGCCCAAATTATGTTTTTTGGCGCTTTACTATCGGCTATTAAAAGTTGCGCCAGTGCTACGCTTTTGGCACCATCGGTTACCTTTGCTGAAAATATTGTGCGTGGATTTTATCGCCAGTTAACAGATCATCAGCTCTTAAAAATCATGCGCGTTACCGTACTCTGTTTTACTGTCATCGTTACAATATTTGCGATTAATTCTGAGCTTTCTATTTTTAAGATGGTTGAAAGCGCCTATAAGATTACTTTAGTATCCGCTTTTGCGCCCTTGGCATTCGGGGTATATTGGTCGCGCGCTAATGCATTAGGCGGATTATTGGCAGTGGTTTGTGGTTTAACAGTTTGGATTAGCTGCGAGATCTTTGCGCCGCTAGCGATTTTGCCGCCGCAGTTAGCAGGTTTAATTGCCAGCATTACTGGCATGCTTATTGGCGGCATATTGCCTAGCTCGCTTGTGGAGCGCTTTGCAATGAGTCGCGCTGGTAAGCTCGGACAAGATACGCCAGTAGTGTCGTAAATGCCTGATGAACCACTATCAGCAAAAGCGTAGCACTCCCATAAAGACAATAATTATTCGGTAAGCAGTCTATTAGTAGTATATTAATTACGTTGGCGGCTGAGATTTCATTCTAGGGCGGAACACATGTTAAAAACTCTTTCAGAGCAGCAGGTAAGGCAATATAAACAACAAGGTTACCTTAGTAAGATAAAGGTTTTGAGTGCCGAGCAGACCCATGAAATTCGCCAAAAACTTGAGGCTTTCGAAACCGCACAAGGCAAACCCTTAAATGGTTCCCAACGTCATAAAACACATTTACTGTTTACTTGGCTTAATGAGTTGGTGCGCAATAGCAAAATTCTTGATGCAATAGAGGATTTATATGGTGAAAATATCCTGTGTTGGACCACGAACTTTTTTATTAAAGAGGCGAATGACCCTGGATTCGTCTCATGGCATCAAGATTCGACCTATTGGGGCCTATCTTCACCTGACGTGATTACAGCATGGATCGCTTTATCGCCAAGTAATCATACTAATGGGGCGATGGCGATTATTCCTGGCACCCATATGCTTGAACAACTTCCACATCGAGACTCTTTTGCGAAAAATAATCTGCTCACCCGTGGCCAAGAAATTGCGATGGCGGTAAACGAGGCTGAGGCAGTTACTTTAGAGTTAGAACCCGGTGAAATGTCATTACATCATGTGCGGATTATTCATGGCTCCCCGCCGAATCCTTCTGCTGATCGGCGCATTGGATTTGCCATTCGCTATATTCCCACTTTTGTTAAGCAAATTGAAGGTGATGACTCGGCGACTTTAGTCCGCGGTACTGATGCGTACAAAACATTTGCTCACGAGCCCAGACCTACGAAGGATTTAGACCCCGAATTTGTTGCCTTACATCACAGCATTACTGAGAAAAGTGCCAAGATTTTATACAAAGACACTAAGATTGATAGTTATGACGCTTCGATGGCCAACCCTAAGCAACGGGCTTGAATATGTGCGGAGCTGGCGAGGGAAGTAGTGGCTTTTAAATTTTAGGATTTGCTGAGCGATCCCATAAGTTGGGTACTTGTGCTGATGAATAGCCAGAAACAAACCGTTTCTTTTCCCCAGTTTCGTGATGATAGGTATGCCGATTAACTGCGCCAATATTGGCTCCATAGACGTGGATGCTAATTGCATTTTCGGTTGAGGAGGCATTGCGCACAATATGGATATCGCCAATATCTGGACTAACAGCCTCAACTTCGCCTTCATTAAGGATGGCTTCCGAACCATCTTGCACTAACTTGCCATTACTATCGTGGGTAAATCGCTGACTAATTTCAGCCCCCCTAAGCATGCCAATCAGACCCCAAACGCAGTGATCATGGATTGGTGTCTTATGATCTGGCCCCCAAACAAAGCTAACTACTGAAAAGCGCTCTAAAGGGTCTGTATGTAATAAAAACTGTTGATAGTATTCATGATGATGGATGGTGCAGAAGGTTGGCAGCCAAGAATCATCTGCAATCAGCTGTTTAAGCAAGGCGCTGCCTTTACTGACTAATGTAGGCTCATCCTGCGTTTCATTGACTAAATGGGTCATTGAAATGACAAAATCCCTTAAGGGGCTAATTGGATGGACAGTTGCCGACATTAGTTTTCTCCTGACATCAATCTTTATCAACGATATCAAAATATTAGCTTATTGACGTGTGCAGCGCCTCAATATTAGGGTATCCCCGCACTTATATTCGCGTAATATAATTAATATTCAAGTAATATATCAGAAACATATTTGAGTATTTGAATAGTTCGCTTATTTATCTTTAGCTTAGGAGGTTAAACAATGAGCTCAGTAGCAAAACCCATGTTCATGAATGAGCGCCAACGGAAGTTTCGCGCAGCGTATATTGGCGCTGTTAGCCCGTTTTATAACGGTATCGCGCACATTGGAGTGATGTATTTAGCGGGTTTTGTCGCAATTTATTATTGCGCTTCTCAATTAGTCAACCCAGGCTGGGCTTGGTTAACGGTCATTCCAGTTGCTATTGCAGGTAATTTTGTAGAGTGGGGCATGCATTTTTTTGTGATGCACCGTTTAATTGATAAGTTTGCATTGCGGGCTATTTATGACCGTCATACTCGCCAGCATCATCAATACTTTACTGACAATGATTACACCATCGATACCGTCCAAGAGTTTCGCATTGTGTTTTTCCCATGGCGCGTTTTAATTGTCTTGGGTGTTTTCGGCACACTTTTCGGTTACATTGCAGCACAAATTTTTAATCCCAATGTTGGCTATATTCTTTATATCACCATGGTTGGCCACTATTTGCTTTATGAAACTTTTCATTTTTGCTGCCATGTCAGAGAAAATTGGTTTGTACGTAATATGCCGTTTGTAAATACCATTCGTCGCCACCATGCGGCTCATCATAATTTGGGCATCATGATGCATAAAAATATGAACCTCACTTTTCCTGTAGCAGATTGGTTTTTAGGAACTTCGGATATTAAAAGAAGTCTTCTTGGTACTCTCTTTAATGGTTTTGATGAAACCTATATTGATCCTAAGTTAAAGCCAATTATTAGTAAGTTTAAAGATGGGCAAGTACAGGAGGAAAAGGTTACCCTGGAAGGACCGATTTTATCTGCGGATGAACAGCAAATCTTGCGGGCATAAATAGATGCTACAGGCGGTTTTTTTCGATGTGTTGCCTAAAGAGGGGTCTGTAGAGACCTACTTTAGTATGGCTGCGGGTTTGCGCCCAATCGTCGAAAAAAATCCCGGTTTTATTGCAGTAGAGCGTTTTGAAAACTTACAAAAAAGTGGTTGGTACTTCTCCTTTTCGCAATGGCGTGACGAATTAGCGCTGTCTCAATGGCGTTGTCAGCCAGACCACTATGGAGCGCAGGTGTGTGGGCGCAGCCTCATACTTGCGGACTATCGCTTAAGGGTAGGTGCGCAGCAAGTTGGTGCTCCTTCTTTAGGTGCGACCAAAGACCGTGAGCAGGTAGCGATGTTGATTGGCGATTTCGCTGCAATTGAGAGCG
>CAILUH010000115.1 GCA_903837335.1 uncultured beta proteobacterium
AAAACGCTCGTGCGGTAAGCCAAGAGGCGGTAAAGCTGCCTCAGATACCGCATCTTCCCCTGCTAGCATGAGGGTAAAGCGCCGCAAGGGGGTTTCTAAGGAGGGGCTCAAGGGCTTACCATCAGTGGCTTTTCGGTGGTTGGTAATTGGATCATTCCCTTGATTTTATGGGGCATTTAGTAATTCCTGCATAGTCTTAGCCTGAATTCACTAAACTGAGGGTATGAAGACACTTCCCATTGAGCTAGAAATTGGCTTACGCTATACCCGCTCCAAGCGCCGCAAGGCCGTGGGCAAGCAAGATGGATTTTTATCGTTTATTTCGGCCATTTCCACTGCGGGTATTGCTTTAGGGGTGGCGTCGCTGATTGTCGTTTTATCAGTGATGAATGGTTTTCAAAAAGACGTGCGTGATCGCATGCTTTCGGTCTTATCCCATATTGAAATTACGACTGCTGACAGCATGGGTGACTGGCAGTCCTTAGCTAAAAAAGTTGCGACCCAAGCCCATGTGGTTGGAGTGGCACCAATGGTGACATCCCAAGGTTTACTGAGTCGTGGCGGCACGATGCGCGGCGTAGCCTTACGCGGAGTCTTACCTGCTGAAGAAGGTCAAGTAAGTGATATACCCAAGCAATTTGTTGCCGGCAGTATTAATAACTTACAAGCAGGCTCTTTTGGTGTGGTGCTTGGTGCAGAGCTAGCGAATATGCTCGGTGCTCGTATGGGTGACCGGGTGAATTTAATTGTGCCCGAAGGCGACTTAACCCCTGCTGGAGTCATGCCGCGCATGCGCTCTTTGCAAGTAGTTGGCATTGTTGATAGCGGCCATTATGAATATGATAGTTCCTTAGCAATACTGCACTGGCAAGATGCTGCAGCTTTACTGCGATTAAATAATCCCTCGGGTCTACGCGTGAAGGTCGATGACATGCAACGGGCTCCCGAAATTGCCCAACAACTCTCTGCGCTCTTACCTCAGGCACTCTGGGTTACGGATTGGTCTCGCTCCAATCGCAATTGGTTTGCCGCAGTGCAAACCGAAAAGAAAATGATGTTCATTATTCTCACTTTGATTATTGCCGTAGCAACCTTTAATTTAGTTTCTACATTAGTGATGACGGTTAATCAAAAGCAAGCCGATATTGCCATCTTGCGCACCATGGGTGCAAGTCCTGGCTTAATTCAGCGTATTTTTCTGATTCAAGGCTTAGCGATTGGTTTAATGGGTTCTTTAGCGGGAGTAGGCTTAGGCTTATTAATTGCGCTTAATATCGATGTGATCGTACCGGCCATTGAAGCCGTCTTTCGGGTGCGTTTCTTACCGCGCGATGTGTATTTCATTAGCGAGCTACCTTCGGATGTGCGTTTAAGTGATGTCTTAACTGTCGGTTTAATGTCCTTTGGTTTATCGATTTTGGCAACCCTCTACCCCAGTCGACGCGCAGCTAAAGTGCAACCCGCCGAGGCTTTGCGCTATGAATAAGATCATTACTGCAAAGGGCCTTGCTAAAACCTATGGCAAGGGCCCAACTGCAGTTGAGGTATTAAAGGATGTTGATTTAGCCGTTAATGCTGCTGAGAAGGTGGCGATTGTGGGTTCTTCTGGTTCGGGTAAAAGTACCTTACTCCATTTATTAGGCGGCTTAGATACGCCTAGCGCGGGTGAAGTAAATCTAGTGGGCGAGAATATCAATCAGCTCTCAACAGAAAAGTTAGATCGCTTGCGTAACCGCAGTTTAGGTTTTATTTATCAATTTCATCATCTGCTGGATGAATTTACCGCCCTTGAAAATGTTGCCTTGCCATTACGGATTCGCGGCCTTTCTAAAGAAGAGTCACTTGATCGGGCCCGCGCACTCTTACAAGCTGTTGGTTTAAAAGCCCGCGAGCGCCATACCCCAGGTGAATTATCCGGTGGTGAGCGCCAACGCGTTGCAGTGGCGCGCGCTTTAGTTGGTAACCCGGCTTGTGTTTTAGCTGATGAACCGACTGGTAATTTAGATACCGAAACAGCTGATGCTGTATTTGATCTAATGCTTGATGTCGCGCGTAAGCAAAATACCGCTTTTGTTATCGTTACCCATGATCCACTACGCGCTAAACGGTGCGACCGTATTTTGCGTTTAGATCACGGTATTTTGCAGCCCTATGTGGCTCGATAGTCATTGTCATTTAGACGCACCTGAGTTTGCAGCGCGTCTGCCTTTAGTAGTTGAGGCGGCAGCAAAAAATTCAGTAAGCGCTATTCTTGTTCCTGCAGT
>CAILUH010000116.1 GCA_903837335.1 uncultured beta proteobacterium
ACAAGATTTAACCAGCAGCGGATACTTTAAAAATACAGAAAGCGGTAATAATAGTGAAGCTATCGATTCGCCTAATTACAAAACCTGGGCGGCGCGCGGAGCTGACGCTCTAGTGGTTGGTCAAGTGAACGTAAAAAGTGCTAACGAATTTGAAATCAACTATCGCCTCTATGACATTCGCAAAGGGCAAGGTCTAGGCGGGCTAACCCTAAACGCTAGTGCCAATAATTTACGGCAAGTAGCGCACAAAATTGCCGATGACATTATTTTTAAATTACTCGGTGAACGCGGCATTTTTTCTACTAACCTTTCTTATGTGATTAAAGATGGCAAACGCTACCGCTTGGTCATTTCAGATGCAGATGGTCAAAATATTCGTAATGCCCTTAATAGCGCTGAACCGATCATCTCACCAGCCTGGTCGCCTGATGGAAAGCGAGTAGCGTATGTATCCTTTGAAGATCGTAAGCCAGTCATTTACATTCATGAGTTGGCTACCGGCAAGCGTATTTCCCTCTCGAACCAAAAGGGCAATAACAGTGCGCCTGCTTGGTCGCCGGATGGTAAAAAAGTGGCGCTTGCTTTATCGCGGGATGGCAATACCCAAATTTATATTCTAAATGCCGATGGTACTGGCTTACAACGCCTCACGCGTGGGAGCACGATTGACACTGAACCGCAATTTTCGCCCGATGGCCGCTTTATCTATTTCACCAGTGATCGTGGCGGTAATCCGCAGATTTATCGCATGAGTGCTGAGGGTGAAGGATCTGAAGGGGCTAAACGAATTAGCTATAAGCAGGCTTTTGTGACTTCGCCACGGATTTCTCCTGATGGTAAAAACCTGGCCTTCATCGCCAATGGTGGTGGGGGCTTTAAAGTGCACCTCATGAACTTGGCAACTGGCGAAAGCGTTGCGCTTACCGATACCGTCAACGATGAATCCCCCTCTTTTGCTGCTAATGGCCGATATGTGCTGTATTCCACGCGGGTTGGTGGTCGCCGGGTACTGGCGGCGGTATCAGTTGATGGTAATTCCAAGCAAATCTTAAGTATCCCTGGTGCCGATGTCCGTCAGCCCTCTTGGGGTCCCTTCATGGACTAAAAGCGAGACGCGGGCGGGAGCAAGGCATAATATCTTTATCAAACTCGATTTTATAAGGAATTCAACATGCAACTATCCTCCGTCTTTAATCGCTTACTGAATCAATCCCTTAATCGCCGCGCCGCTGGCATGGCTTTGTTTGGCTTAGTAGCATTTCTTGCAGCCTGCTCATCGGGCGTAAAACTCGATGATGTCGATGGTTCAAAAGATGCGAACGCATTTGGTTCGCAGCCTTGGAATGATCCCAAAAGCCCCCTCTTTGAGAAAAGTGTTTACTTTGATTTTGACGAGTACAACGTCTCCCCAAGCAAATACCAAAAAATGTTAATGGCGCATGCTAATTACCTTAAGCAAAATACGGCGCAAAAAATTATTATTCAGGGCAATACCGATGATCGCGGTACAACTGAATACAACTTGGCTTTAGGTCAACGTCGCTCAGATGCAGTTCGTAAACAACTCGCTTTATTGGGTGTATCGGATAGCCAAATGGAAGCCGTAAGTTTTGGTAAAGAAAAACCGAAGTCTGATGGCAATAATGAAGCTGCTTGGGCAGAAAATCGCCGGGCTGATATTGTTTATATCACTAAGTGAGTTGCGCATTATTTACCTAGTTATTCATTAACGCATGTCTTCATTAGCTGGTTTTAGCTTTATTAAAGGGCTCAGGAAAGCGGTTTTTCTGAGCGCTCTTACGCTCACTACACTGGGGGCTACCGGCTTTATGCCCAGTGCTTGGGCCTTGTTTGAAGATGATGATGCGCGTAAAGCGATTCTCGATTTACGGAAATCAATTGCCGCAACCCAAAGTGCTACTGCGGAATTACAAAATCAATTAGAAAAAGTGAAAACCGAAAATGCACAATTGCGTGGTCGGCTTGAGACACTTGAAAAACAAACTGAAGAGCTACTTAGCAAACAAAAAACCTCTTATCAAGATTTAGATTCGCGCTTAGGTCATTTTGAACCGCGCACAGTCGAAGTCGAAGGCGTTTCGGGCACAGTACAGCCCGGCGAAAAGAAACACTATGATGATGCTTTAAAAGCCTTTCAGGGTGGTCAACTGAAAAAAGCCGATGCAGACTTTAGTAGCTTTATTCGTAAATATCCTGCCAGCCCCTATTTGCCCTTAAGCTTGTTTTGGCTGGGTAATACGAAATATGCTTTACAAGATTACCCGGGCGCAATTGCGCAATTACAAAATTTTGTGAAACGTTTTCCAAAACACCCCCGTGTTCCCGCAGCCATGCTAACCATTGCTAACTGCCAATCCGAAAGCGGCAATAAAGCGACGGCTCGCAAAACGCTGAATGAGATCATCGCTAACTATCCTGATAGTGACGCTGCGAATCAGGCGCAAAAATCGCTTGGCGCAGTAAAGTAAGTTCGCTGTATTTTTTAAGTTTTTGTGATGAAATTCCCTGCCTCCTATTTGCCGCCTCGCAGTAAGCTTGCGCCAGCGGTCATCTTATTTTCTGGTGGCCTTGACTCAACGACCTTACTGGCCTTAGCTAAAGAATTAGGTTATGCGCCGTATGCTTTATCGGTGAGTTATGGGCAAAAACATTCCTCTGAAATTCATGCTGCCAAACAGATTGCCGCCGAAATCGGCGTCGTACGCCATGAGGTAATTGATATTGACCTTGCTCGCTTTGGGGGCTCGGCCTTGACTGATCACAACTTAGTTGTTCCCACTACTCCTGGCCTGGCGAATGAAATTCCCAGTACCTATGTACCCGCGCGTAATACTATTTTGCTGTCTTTGGCACTCAGTTGGGCAGAAGCATTAGGCGGTCTGGATATTTTTTATGGGGCTAATTCAGTTGATTACTCAGGCTACCCCGATTGCCGCCCAGAATATGTTCAATCGTTTGAACTCATGGCTAATTTAGCGACCAAGGCAGGTGTGGAGTCACACGCTGAGGCGACGCGTTTTCGTGTACACGCGCCCATTATTCGTTTAACCAAAGCAGAAATCATTGGCCTAGGTTTATCACTTGGTATCGATTACGCTAAAACAGTTTCGTGCTATCAAGCTAATAGTGCCGGTGAGGCTTGTGGGATATGCGAGTCATGCCGTTTACGCAAAATGGGCTTCACTCAAGCTGGGGTTGTTGACCCGACGCGCTACGCTATTTAAGCGCTTGGGATCTTATGACCCAAAATTCGCGCGACATAGCGCGCAATTAAATCGACCTCAAGATTGACTTGATTGCCAACTTTGAGCGCTGCTAAAGTGGTATTTTGCAAAGTATGCGGAATGATATTGATATCAATGATGCATTTTGCTTGCTCTGCAATTACGTCATTTACTAGATTAACCGTGAGTGAAACGCCGTTGACCACGATAGAACCTTTGTAAGCTAAAAATTGCGCTAGCTCGGCCGGCGCAGCAATGCGTAGTAACCAGGATGTATCTTTACTGCTCACCTCAGCAAAATGCATTACTTCACCAAAGCCATCGACATGGCCGCTTACCAAGTGCCCACCTAAACGGTCACTCAAGCGTAAGGCTTTTTCTAGATTAACTGAGCCAAGGGTTGCTAAGCCAACAGTTTTATTAAGTGACTCACGCGAAATATCGACTGTAAAGCCAGCTTGATCCACTTGAGTTACGGTCATACACGCACCTTGAATTGCAATGCTATCGCCAACGATGACATCATCTAAATAGTTTAGTGGTGTTGAAATACGCAATTGCAAACCATCACCTTGCGGTGTAATCGCTTGAATTTGACCAAGAGCAGAAATAATTCCGGTAAACATAAGTGTGATTATTTCATTTTCATCAGGCGGAGTCGTAAATCAGGATAAAAAACAGTGTGGTCGATAATGCGCCAATCATTGCCCATGAGGTCTTGAGATAAATGGGCTGGCGGATCGACTTGCGCCATACCGATGCCTGCGCCTAAAAAACGCGGGGCTAAATACAGGAGTAGTTCGTCTACACAATTCTCACGTAATAACGAGCCATTTAGCTTAAAGCCTGCCTCAACATGAATTTCATTCATGGCATATTTGGCCGCTAGTGTCAAAAATAATTTAGTCAAATCAACTTTGCCGCCGGTGTTGGGCATAGCAATTAATTCGATACCACGCGCTCTCAGCTCAGCCGCTTTTTGCTGTTGTTCAGGAGAGTTGGCTGCGGCATATACGATCATGACGCCGCTCGCCTCCGTATTTAATATTTGCGCATGTAATGGAATGCCTAAATGGGAATCGATAATAATTTTTACTGGCTGCCGAACAGTGTCCACGTCACGCACATTGAGGCGGGGATCATCCTCAATCACCGTGCCAACACCCGTTAAGATAGCGCAGGCTTGGGCACGCCAATGATGGCCATCTGCCCTAGCTAAAGGGCCCGTGATCCACTGACTTTCGCCTGCAGGAAGCGCAGTTTTACCATCTAGACTTGCGGCCATTTTCATGCGTACCCAAGGCAGACCGCGGGTCATACGCCGAATAAAACCTGGATTTAATTCTCGCGCTTCGGCTTCAAGTAAGCCCAGTTTTACAGCAATGCCAGCAGCTCGTAATTGTTGAATTCCTTGACCTGAAACCAATGGATTGGGATCGCTCATTGCAATACTCACTTTGGCAACCTTGGCAGCGATTAAAGCCTCAACACAGGGCGCCGTTCTACCAGTGTGGCTGCAGGGCTCAAGCGTTACGTAGACAGTAGCCCCCTCTGGATTAAAACCTTGGCTGCGCACCTGGTTTAAAGCTTCGATTTCAGCATGTGCCCCGCCAACTGCCTGGGTATGACCCGCGCCAATACACTGACCTTCCTTAACAATGACACAACCTACCCTTGGGTTAGGGTTAGACAAGTACAGTGCCTGCTGTGCCTGGTCTACAGCAAGGCGCATGAATTGGGTATCTTCTGCAGTGAATAACATGCCGCTATTTTCCCTCTTTTTACGAATGCTTCACTAAAGCCTCCCGCAGAGGTGCATGACAAGCTAATTAGTAGCAAGCGCGAGTGTCTTGCTTAGGGTTGCAAAGGCGTAAGCGCCCACCGCTCGACATAATGACGTGCTGCTCGAGTTTTGGGGCCTTACGGTGGCTCATGATTAGACGGTTAGCCACAAAACCCCCCGCTTGGGTACGCGCCGCGCCTGCCGGATTAAAAACGATTTGCTTGCGCCCTGTTTGTGGGTCGGCAAATTGCTGACCTTTTTTAGTGGTACGCGATTGAATCACTACGGTTTCCAACTTTGCCTGTTGTAACCATACTTGCGGTTCACAGGCAGCGGTATTACATACCGACTCTACTTGCCACCCTCCATTCCAATCTGTTTCATTGCGCGGTCGAATGCGTACTACGCTTCCTGAATGGAGCGCTTGCTGACGGGCAAATTGGGCATGCTGGATAAAACGCCTACTGAGTGTATCGAGCTCACGTTGATATAACTGCTCTTGCAGCATCGGTACAGTCATGGCTGCAGCAATCGTCACAATGAATACGACTACCATCATTTCGAGCAAACTAGCGCCCTGCTCTTGATGACATAAATGGTGCATTGGTTTACGCCTGAGGTTTAATGAATAAAAATTTCGCGCCAATTGTGGCGCTCAATTTCAGCAGTAGCATGCTTTAGCAATACTGTGGTTTGCAAGATGATGTTTAACTTAACTGCTTGACTTCCCTCGACGGGTAAAGTTGTTACCTCTAGCCATGAGCTGATGATTTTTGGTATTGGTGCTGTTTTTTGTTCGTAAATATGCTGGCGCACTAAGATCTCACAAATTCGTCCAGGGCTAACTTCAACTTCGATTGCTTCACCAGAATGCATAGTGGTAATGGCTAGCTCTGCACTTGAAAGCGCCTGTTCACAAGCCTGCAAGCTGGTTTCTGTGGCGATAAACTCAGTCTGTTGCAAGTTAGCTGTATGCATCATCTTGATCTCCATTGCCAATAAGTGCTCCAAGGTGCTGATCGACCAACCCAAGACCAACACAAGACTTAAAATTGCTGCGATGATCAAGGCGCATTGCGCCGCGCAAACGTGCGGGCGATAATTTTTTTATTTATCGTCAATTCAACCTGAATTTTCTGTGGGGCAATTTCATGAAAGCGCATTTGTTCAATGCCAGTCATTAAGGTCGTTTTTTGTGCGCGCCCTTGACGATCAAAGGACTCACATATGACGGAACCGGTAAAACTATTCTGCGCTTGACGATCCAATGAAAATCCTAAACGCACCTGACCTGCTTGCGTGCGCTCTGCAGTTAAGGGATTACCGACACAATCGAAATTGACTTCATCGCCGGCTTTTTTTGACGCATTACGTGGCAAGCCATGATGGATGATCAATGTATCAGAAGCATTGAAGCCAACTGCTTTATGAATGGTGAATGGTGCGAGGATAGTCGCCGGAGATTTTTTAGCAGGCTGCGCAAGCGGATCGTGATATCCAGCCATCCGGATTGCTCGGCCCATTAACGTAAACATGCGCTCTTGTTCGGCCAACTCAAGCGAAGCGCGTTCTAGTTGGCTTTGCTTCATGAGCACAGTACTAGTCATGTTTAGCATCGGCGCCAAGACCATCATGCCAATACCTAAGCCAACGATGCATTCGAGCAGATTCATGGTTTTTGTCTGACGCTACTGAATTGACTGGATGATTTTTTGGTTGGTCTTGCGGTTGGTCTTGCCGTTG
>CAILUH010000117.1 GCA_903837335.1 uncultured beta proteobacterium
AGTTTGATGGATTACGAGGTGACCTGGACTGCACAAATCCAGAAAAACAAGTTGGATACGCAAGTGGGCGCAGTAACGACGACCTTAATATTGCATGTCATCGTGCCAGTGATGAGCTTATGTCCTTGCTCAAAAGAAATTTCCGATTACGGCGCTCATAATCAACGCTCGCATGTCACCATGACAGTGGCGCTAGATCCACAAGCCATCATGACAGTAGAAGATTTAATTACCATCGCCGAGACCGAGGCCTCGAGTGAGTTGTGGGGTTTATTAAAACGACCTGATGAAAAGTGGGTAACCGAACACGCTTACGACAATCCCAAATTTGTTGAAGACTTGGTGCGCGATGTGGCTGGTCGTTTGCAGCAAGATGCGCGTATTCGTGGTTTCACCGTCGACGCAGAAAATTTTGAATCGATTCATAATCACAGCGCTTTTGCCCGCATTACTAGTGTGGCGCCAAATCCCAGCGGGGCTTAACGCTAAAGGCGCCGGATCGTTCAGTTTGCGTTTCTGAGCTAACCTTTGAGAGTAAGCGCATCGCTCCAGCAAATGCAATCATCACGCCGTTATCAGTGCAAAGTTCAAGGGGTGGATAGAAGACGTTCAATTGCAATTTCTTTGCTGCCGTCTGAAGAGCCATGCGCAGCTGAATGTTTGCAGCCACTCCACCAGCTAAGACTAAATCGCGACAGTTTGTTAACTGCATTGCTTTAGTCGTTTTACTGACTAAGACGGTGACTGCTGCTTCAACAAAAGCAAACGCTAAGTCAGCTCGAAAATCATCCGCAGAAACGGCACTTGCAACTTGTGAATGTTGTTTGATTTGATTTAGTACTGCAGTTTTCAGTCCTGAAAATGAAAAATCTAAATCGCCCGAATGGAGCATTGGGCGTGGCAAATTAAAGCGACCTGCTTTACCAAGGGTGGCTAGTTTAGATACGGCAGCACCGCCGGGGTACTCCAACCCTAAGAGAGTGGCTGTTTTATCAAACGCTTCACCAACAGCATCGTCGAGAGTTTCGCCAAGAAGTTCGTATTGACCCACCGCTTTAACCAGCATTAATTGAGTGTGCCCACCCGAAACCAAGAGGGCTACGAAGGGAAAGTTTGGTACGCCATCACTAGCAGCGCCCAACAGGGGGGAAAGTAAGTGGCCCTCTAAATGATGGATACCTAATGCCGGTTTTTGTAGTGCCTGTGCTAGTGATTGACCAAAGGCACTGCCCACTAAAAGCGCCCCTGCTAAACCAGGCCCTTGGGTATATGCCACAGCGTCTATGGCCTGTAAATCTAGCTTAGCTTGCCCTAAGGCTAGATCCAAAAGGGGCAAAATACGCCGAATATGGTCGCGCGAGGCCAGTTCTGGCACTACCCCGCCATAATCTCGGTGCATGGCAATTTGGGAATGCAGCGCTTGCCCCACTATGCCCAGTGCCGCGGGTCGTCCCGCTTCCAGGGGAGCGGTGTCATAGAGGGCTAGACCCGTTTCATCACAAGAGGTTTCAATACCCAAAACAATCATTTTTTTGCCTAGTCGTGATAGAATCCGTGATTCTGTAAATTTTCAATCATTTTCGAGCATAAACGAGTTAAACAGTATGACAACAGTCCGCCTCCGGGAAAACGAGCCATTTGAAGTGGCATTGCGCCGTTTTAAGCGCACCATTGAGAAAAATGGCCTCTTAACCGATTTACGCGCGCGTGAATTTTATGAAAAGCCTACGGCTGAGCGTAAACGCAAAAAAGCTGCAGCCGCTAAACGCCATTACAAGCGTTTGCGTAGTCAAATGTTGCCTAAGAAGCTGTTCTAACACGCTTTTTATCGATTCATTTGTTGAATTAATTCTTTAGGTCAATGTTTTAGACCCGCTGACGGTAATACGCAGCGGGTTTTTGCTTTTAAGGGCACAGGTATTACTATATTCGTAGGTTTTTAGGAGAATGACAGCATGAGCCTTAAAGAACAAATTACTGAAGATATGAAAAACGCCATGCGCGCCAAAGAAACGGCCCGTTTAAATACGATTCGTCTTTTATTGGCGGCGATCAAACAGCGCGAAGTTGATGAACGCATCGTGGTTGATGATGCTGGAGTGGTAGCGATAGTAGAAAAATTAATCAAGCAAAGAAAAGATTCGATTGAGCAATTTCAAAAAGCCGGTCGTACAGATTTGGTTGCAATAGAGGTGCTCGAGCAAACTATTTTGCAGGGTTATATGCCAGCGCAACTCTCTACTGAGGAAGTGACGGCGATAGTTAAAGCAACGATCGCGCAACTGAATGCCAGTTCTCCGCAAGAAATGGGCAAAGTCATTGGCGCGCTTAAACCGCAATTAGCTGGTAAAGCTGATATGGGTGCTGTTTCAGCCATGGTGAAGGCCGCCTTAAATCCATCATGACCTTGGACTAATCCGTGGGCTTGATTCCCCAATCGTTTATTGCTGATTTACTCAATCGCATTGATATCGTTGATGTCGTTGGTCAACATGTGCAATTAAAAAAAGCGGGCGCAAACTATCAAGGCCTGTGTCCGTTTCATCAAGAAAAATCGCCGTCGTTTTCTGTCTCACCCACGAAGCAGTTTTATCACTGCTTTGGTTGTAGCGCGCATGGGTCGGCGATTGGTTTTCTCATGGAGTTTTCGGGTCTTAGCTATATCGAAGCGATTGAAGATTTAGCGCGCTCCGTTGGCCTAACTGTGCCACGTGAAGAGCGCACATTGCAGGATGTAGCGAGACAGAAACAAGCGCTAGCTTTAGGTGAAGTCATGACTCTAGCTGCCGATTGGTATCAGCAGCAATTAAAAAGCGCCCCACGGGCTATCGATTACCTCAAGGGTCGAGGCTTAACTGGTGAAATTGCTAAACGGTATGCGATGGGTTACGCGCCTGACGGCTGGCAGGGTCTCGAAGCTGTTTTTGGCGCGTACGCGAATGAAGAGGTTGCCAAAATATTAGCGGAGGGCGGCCTCATTATTCAAAGTGAAGGCGACGATAGTAAACGTTACGATCGCTTTCGTGATCGCATTATGTTTCCCATTCGTAATCCGAAGGGGCAAACCATTGCGTTTGGCGGACGCATCTTAGATCAGGGCGAACCTAAATACCTGAATTCACCTGAAACGCCTTTGTTCTCGAAAGGCAATACTTTATATGGGCTCTTTGAGGCGCGCCAAGCGATCCGTGCCCAAGAATTTGTATTAGTTTGTGAAGGC
>CAILUH010000118.1 GCA_903837335.1 uncultured beta proteobacterium
CAAGGCTGCAAAGGCCTAGATATTCCTCGGCAGTATTTATTTGAGTAAGCCCGCATTTCTTGCGTCCTCTAGGGCGCCAGGGGTTTTTTCTTTCATGAATGCGGGTATTTTGTTGATTGGAATATCAACCAAGACAAACCCTGCTTCTTCAAGCCGTTTTTTATTATCTGCATCGGCATTCAAGAGCGCAAAATAATCTGACATTTTCTGTTGCAATGCTTTAGGCGTGGCCTTAGGCATAGCTACTCCCCGATAGGCACCATCGACCCAATTGAGACCCAATTCTTTGAAGGTTGGTACATCAGGTAGCGCGGGATGACGTTTTTCGGTGGCCACTGCAAGCGTGCGCACCTTTCCTTTTTGTTGAATCGCTAAAGGTAAATAACCCATTGCGCCATCAACGTGCATGCCAATTAGAGAAGAAATTAAATCACCAGTGCCCTTGAATGGTATGTACTGCACATTGACGCCAGCTAATTTATTAAGCCGTTCAGTTGCCATGTGATTAGCAGAAAATTGGGCTGAGCCCGCTAAAGTCATTTTTCCTGGATTCTTTTTGGCAGCAGCAATAAATTCTTGATAGGTTTTGTATGGACTATCAGCTGAGACCATTAAGGCATCGGGGGTGAAGTGATAGTAATAAATTGCATTAATATCGTCCGTTTTATATTGAGTGCTAGGCTCGAGCGGTTGCAAAATAATATGGGGAACATTCACTCCAGCAACAATGGTGCCGTCGGCTGCATAGGTATTGAGTTGGGACCATACTAGTGCACCACCTGCGCCAGCACGGTTGATTACCATCATCGATTGATTATATTTTTTAGCAGAAACATCGGACTGTAAGCGCGCTACTAAATCTGATTCGCCTGCAGCTGGAAATGGAATGATGTATTGAATGGTTTTGTCGGGAAGCGGCTGCGCTAAAGTATGAAAGCTTGCAGACACAAAAATAAAATGGATTAATAGTCCAATAAGGCGGCTGATTTTCATTGCGATATCTCCTCACAAACTGCATTAGTTACATCTTTCATCATGGCATTTCCGCCTAAATCACGGGTATGTAATTGGGGATTGGCAGTAACGGTTTCGATTGCCTGCATTAAGCGGTTTGCAAGGGTAGGTTCGCCCAAGTGGTTCAACATCATCACTGCAGACCAAAAAGTGCCTATCGGATTAGCTAAGCCTTTACCCATAATATCGAAGGCTGAGCCATGAATAGGCTCAAACATTGATGGATAGCGGCGTTCAGGGTCTATATTGCCAGTCGGTGCGATACCTAAACTGCCGGCAAGCGCTGCTGCTAAATCGCTTAAGACATCCGCATGAAGGTTAGTAGCAACAATCGTATCGAGTGATTCTGGGCGATTAACCATGCGGGCGGTTGCAGCGTCAACCAGTTCTTTATCCCAAGTAACGTCGGGAAACTCGCGCGCGATATCGCGAGCAATCTCATCCCACATCACCATTGCATGACGTTGAGCATTAGATTTAGTAATGACTGTAAGGTGCTTGCGCGGCCGCGATTGTGCTAACTTAAAAGCAAAACGTTGAATACGCTCGACACCGACGCGGGTCATAATGCTCATATCAGAAGCAACTTCGATAGGGTGGCCCTGGTGAGCCCTGCCACCTAAACCGGCGTATTCTCCTTCAGAATTTTCACGGACGATGACCCAATCAAGCTGATTGGGCTGGCAATGCCGCAATGGTGTTTCAATGCCCGGCAAAATGCGGGTAGGGCGCACATTGGCATATTGATCAAAGCCTTGGCAAATTTTGAGACGTAGTCCCCATAAGGTAATGTGGTCTGGAATGTTGGGATCGCCC
>CAILUH010000119.1 GCA_903837335.1 uncultured beta proteobacterium
AATTCAATCGAGTTCTATCTTGAAAATTCAGGTTTACCCCCGAATTATAGGTGACAAAGCCTTATTTTTAGTAAAAATTCGATTTACTATCCCTTTGATTAATAAGCAAAAATTAGCTTAACCCAAGGTGCGGCGATCGAGAATAGCCCGTGCCAAGGTACCAGCATCGACATATTCTAACTCCCCGCCAACCGGTATTCCACGGGCGATCCGGGTTACTTTAATGCCTTTAAGTTTTAAAACTTCGCCAATCTAGTGGGCAGTGGCCTCGCCCTCGCTAGTGAAATTGGTGGCTAAAACAACCTCTCGCACTGGCACTTCAGTGTCGGGGTGCTCTATGCGCACTAGTAAGCGATCAAAATGAATTTCGGTTGGGCCCATACCATCCAGGGGAGAAATGCGCCCCATTAAAACAAAGTAATTCCCCTTAAAACTCAGTGTTTGTTCTACCATCACTTGGTCGGCAGGGGTTTCGACAATGCATAACAATCCAGGATCACGGCGCGGGTCGCCACAGGTAATGCAAATTTCGGTTTCCGAAAAGGTATTGCAGCGCTTACAATGCCCTACTTTCTCAACCGCCTCACCAAGCGATTGAGCCAACAAAGCCGCACCTGTGCGATCGTGTTGCAGTAAGTAAAAAGCCATGCGTTGTGCCGACTTGGGTCCCACTCCGGGCAACACTCTTAAGGCATCAATTAAGCGCTGTAAAGCATCTTGCGGCAAATCATACTTACCGTTCGGCTTAGTTGAATTTCGCGTCATTAAAACGGTAACTTAAATCCAGGTGGCATCGGCATACCTGCTGTCGCACCCGACATCAGCTTTGAATTTGCTGCCTCGGCCTGCTTAAAGGCATCCGCATAAGCGGTGACAATTAAGTCTTCGAGCATTTCGCGGTCTTCCATCGCACCAGCATCAATTTGCACACGCTTCGTTTCATATTTACCGGTAAGGGTAATTTTGACTAAGCCACTCGCGGCTTGGCCAGTAATTTCAAGCGCACTCAACTCTTCTTGCGCGCGCTTCATATTTTCTTGCATTTGCTGAGCTTGTTTCATCAAGCCTGCCAATTGACCCTTCATCATGATGCATTCCTCATCTTTTTACAAAATTCCATATTGCTAATGTGACTCATAAGTTCTCCTACAACGGCCGCACTGAACCACTCACCACTTTTGCACCAAATTGTTTTTCTAATTCTTTAATCAACGGATCAGTAGCAATTTGCTCTTCAGCATTTAAACGGCGCTCTTGATTAACTTGCGCATCAATTTTAGCTACCGACTGATCAACCACTCCGCCAACCACTTCAAGCCGTACCGGCTTAGCAAAGTGGGTGGCAAGTGCTTCGCGGAGGCGCTCAACACAATCAGCTGTCGCCAACTGGGGCAAGCTGCTGACTGCAATAATCTTGATGCCTTGCGTGGAGTCAACCCAATCTTGTAAATCGGTTTGAAAGGCCATTTGTTGCACCAAACCACGCAACGGTAATTGGCGCATTAAATCATGCCAATTGGGGCGCCCTGCCTCGAGTACCCCGTTGCTTGAAGTGGACGAAGATACTGCGGGAGTTGCCGCTGAGACCTTGGGCACTTCTTTGAGAATTTCAGGTGCTGCTTTAGTTGCAGGCTTAGTTGCAGACTGAGCTGCAGACTTAGTTTCAGTCTTCATTGCTGGCTTAGGCGCTGGCTTAGGTGCTGATTTAACTACCGGCGTACTCGCGGGAGGTATCTTTTGCGCTAAATCGCCCGATCCCGCTGGACGAAACGCCAGCATCCGCAATAAGGCCATAGCAAAGCCAGTTTGCTCATCGGGCGCTAAGGAAATATCAGTTCGGCTGGTAATAGCAATCTGATAGAACAATTGAATTTCTTCACGGGTGAATACCGACACCAAGCGGCGAATTTCGCCTGCCTCAGGCCAATCATCTAATACCGACTCGGGAACAACTTGTGCAGCAGCAATTTTTTGCAGCAGGCTCGATAAATCTTGCAAAGCCAAGGAGAATGACATGCTACGAACGCCCATCTCTTCTGCAATGGCCAATAAGCTCGCACCATCATGCGTTGCCAGAGCATCTAACATGCTAATGAGATAAGCATCATCTAAGGTGCCCAACATACCGCGTACTGCAGCTTCATTTACCGTTCCAGCAGCGTATGCAATGGCTTGGTCGGTAAGTGAAAGTGCATCGCGCATCGAGCCCTGCGCAGCCTTGGCAAGCACTCGCAAGGCCACGGGCTCATAACTGACTTTTTCTGCCGCTAAGACCTTTTCCAGATGCTCGATAATTAATGCTACCGGCATTTGCTTTAAATTAAATTGTAGGCAACGGGAAAGAATCGTGACCGGAATTTTTTGTGGATCAGTCGTCGCTAAAATAAACTTCACATGGGGTGGCGGCTCTTCCAACATTTTCAACATCGAATTAAATGCTTGGGTACTTAACATGTGTACCTCGTCAATCATGTAGACCTTAAAGCGTGCACTACTTGGTGCATAGGCCGCTTTTTCAAGCAAGGCAGCCATATCATCGACCCCCCGATTACTAGCCGCATCCATTTCAATGTAATCGACAAAACGGCCTTCATCAATTTCAACGCAAGCGGGACATTTGCCACAGGGCTCAGAAGTCATCTTGCCCTTGCCATCGGGGCCAGTGCAATTTAACGCTTTGGCCAAAATACGGGCAATCGTCGTTTTGCCTACGCCACGCGTGCCAGTAAATAACCAGGCATGATGCAGGCGCCCCTGATCTAGGGCATGCGTTAGAGCCTTGACGACGTGGTCTTGCCCTACTAATTGAGTGAAAGTTTTAGGTCGCCACGTACGGGCTAATGCTAATGCAGTCATAGCTAGATTCTAACAAGGCTAAAATAAAAGTGGGTGAACCAAGTCCCAAAGTGCTAAGCTACAGTGGCCTTATTGAATATTACGCTCTTTAATCACCTGTAACACTAAAGGCAGCATATTTTCCGCCCATAGATAGCAACCTTGGGCAGTTAAAAATTCCTTATTTTTTTCATAATTTCCTGTAACGGCATCATTTCCTGCTTTAGCTAAATTTTGCCGAATCATTAAAATCGTATCGCGGTAAACCCAGTTTTCAGAATTATCGGGAATATTTTTTGCATAACTACCGTAGTCATAGGCATTGTATTTTTTAGTTAAGTCAGCAGTTTTTTGCAGAAAACTACTATTGGATTTCAGTTTTCTAATGGGTAAAGCAATAATGGTTGGCACATCTCTTTTTTGAGTATATGCCAAGACTTTTTCAATATAGTCAAGTTGCATCCACTGAGGATGATGATAGCCGCCACTAGGAGAAACATAAATCACCAGCTTCACGTCAGGATTCATATCCTGCTTAAAACGCCGGTATAAAAATTCTAAATTCGTTTCTTTACTTGCTCCGCCGTTGACTACAGTAACGTCAACTCCTTTTTCAACTAATAGCTTTTGTAAGTCATCGGTAAACTTTTCGGGACTGGGAACATAGAGACAATCTTCCACGCCTGTTCCAGTGGCATAAATTTGAAAGGCAGATGAGCAAACAGGCA
>CAILUH010000120.1 GCA_903837335.1 uncultured beta proteobacterium
TTGGCAGGGTATTGAGCCCTTTGCTTTCTTATCAATAAATTCAAACGTTTGGCGCTTTACTTTTTCAGCCTCAGCTGTTTGATTATTTGCCGTGTAGTAGTTTTTAATTAGATAATCGCCAGTGCATAAAAGGCGAAAGCTACCCTCTTCTTTTTTACATGCTGTTAATAGCAGCAGGATGCCAACTAAAGAATAGGTACAAAAAGTATAAATATTTTTAATTGCTAAACCTTTGAAATTTAAATTTAATTCCTAAGCAATCAAGCCCAAAGACTGATACTAAGCTGTTTTAAGCTGACCATTTTTAATAGCGCGACAAAATAAGTCGTAATCCTGTAAATTTTGCTGCGTGTAAGATCTAGCGAAACGATATAAAGCGGCATCTAATTTTTCTGATTTTCCACAATAGCCTGCAATTTTTGCGGCGTCTCCCGATCTCGCATGGCCCAGTGCAAGTGCCCAGCCAAACATCTTGGCGTAATCTTCAAATAGCTCTAAATTACAACCTCCCTCACCAAAACTCAGGCCGCCCTTCATATCTCTTAGTTGGCGAAAATAAAAGAATTTATAGGCCGATGGTGCGTAGCCAAGAAATATATCAGGCGCGCCTTGCAATAGTTTTTGCCCGACCACCACCCGTTGGGCTGGGTTTTTATAAATAGAAGCGCCAAGATAAGGAGATAAAACCGATTCCTGCGCTTCCTTATATTGTAAAAATAAAGGATCGCTCGAATGATTGCCCTCCAAATACAGCACCAAGCAGACTGTTCCCACGCTACCTACACCCACTACTTTGCGAACGTGGTCTTTAAGGGTGTAGCGATCTAACAAAATTTGCTTATCAGCAATTAAAGTCTCGCGGTATTTAATCAGCGCTAAATCTAATAATTCATTGATGGGAAAGCCTGCCTCAGAAATTTCTACCCGCTCAATTAGTGGCGGGTTTTCAATAAATTTTCTATCTTTACCGATTATGTCAGTTAATTTTTCTAGAACACCTAAATTATTTTTACCTTTTGTTTTTTCAATAAAATGATCGAAACGTTTTAAATGCGATTTACTAAAGTTTGCACGCACAACTTTTTCGCCCATAAATTCATAGGCTAAATTCAAATAGCTCATGGAAGCATATTCTTGTAGTTTTTCTCTATATGAGCGAACTATTTTATGCACTAATGATTCGCTGACGGCTTCGCTACCTCCCAGTGATTCGCAAGCAATTACTGCGCTTGCCACTAAGCGCTTTAAATCCCACTCCCAACTACCTGGTAAGGTTTCATCAAAATCATTAATGCCAAATACTAATTTATGCTCTGAGGTAGCAAAGAAGCCAAAGTTAGCTACATGCATATCACCGCAGAGTTGAACTGCTATATTTGTAGTTGGCTGATTGGCTAAATCCTGCGCCATAATTGCGGCACCACCGCGATAAAAGGCAAATGGTGACTCTGCCATTCTTTGGTGACGAATAGGGATGAGATGTTGATTACGTATCGCCGCTTGTTTTTTAAGGACTTGTACAACAGTCAATCTATTTTTTGGCAGCCTAAACTCACCCTGCTCAGCTAGGCTGACTTTATTACGCAGAAACTTGCCATCAGCAAATCGCTCTGCGGTTGATAATTTTTTGTGCTTATGCGAACCAACAGACTCTAGATTTGCAGTTTTAGAAATACCCGCAGAATTTTTTTTAGTCATTATAAAATCATAAAACTACTTCGAAACTAAAAATTAAAATGAGCGGTTGTTAGTAGTTGCACAGAATTTAGAAAAAACTAAAATCCAAGCGCGTCTTAATTCATTTATATCGACGTTATTCGGCTTAGGAATATTTTTTTCGACGAATGAGCTAACTGCATTATTCGGTGACGCTTCGCAGAAGCTGCGAGCTGCAATGCTAACTAAGACAAAGACAATTAACATTGAAACAATTATCCAAATCAGTTTCTTACTCATTATTTAATATACCTTCTTTAGAGCCCGTCAAGGCCGTCCAAATGTGCTTATCTATTGATTATGCTCTGATTCTAAACTACTATTTTGTCTTAATTATTACTGCAGTCTAAAACTTATAGCCAACGCCTACTAGGGCATTAGTGACTTTAAAGCTAGCTGTACCTGATGCATTAGTAGCGACATTTTGATTGCCGTAACTAAAGTAGTTCACTTCAGCAAA
>CAILUH010000121.1 GCA_903837335.1 uncultured beta proteobacterium
AGCAGTATATGGGTTTAATGAAACCCCCGATATGCAGCAGATCCTCTCATTAATTGAGGTTAAAGCGAACTTAAAATTTAACCTAATGGAAACCTCATTCTTTTTATCGCGCGATACGATTGTGCCAACCGATATACCCGGTATGTCCTTGTGGCGCGAAGCCTTATTTGCCTGGATGTTTCAAAATGCAGGGCGTCAATCTGATTTTTTCAAAATTCCGGCTAATCGCTTAGTTGAATTAGGCGCAAAGGTTGAGATTTGAAAGCCGTATTTGTTGCGCTTACTATGGTATTTGCCATTTTGTGTTGCGCTAATTCGGTATGGGCTAATACTGCCGAGGAAGATGAGTTAGCAGAGCTAAATAAAATTGAAGCGCAATTACTATTACAGCGTCAGTGGATTGATTACCGTTGGAAAAAAGCGTCTGCAGCGTGTTACAAAGATTTTTTCGTGACCTATTGTTTAAAAGGTACGCGCGCTGATTACCGCAAAGAAATTGATCCTGTTCGGGACCAAGAAATTGCTTTACATGAAAGCCAGCGGATTGTGCGCGAAAAAATTAAAGATGCCAATGATGCCAAGCGGGCTGCTGAGCGCGCCGATCCCGCAAAGGCAGAACAACGTACTGATAATAAAAAAGCATTTGAACAAAAACAAAAAGACGAAGCAGCGCGCGCTGCAGATTTAGAACAGCGCCGTAAAGATGCGCCACGGCGCTCCCAAGAAAATAAAGCGGGTACTCAACTCGATTAATTTCCAATGGCAAAAGTAAAAACAATATACGTGTGCCAAGCTTGTGGCGGCGCTTCAGCTAAATGGCAGGGCCAATGCCCAACTTGTCAAGCATGGAATACGCTGGAGGAAAGCATTGCTGAAACACCGAGCGCACCGCGGTTTCAGGGTTTAGCACAATCGATTCCACGGCAAAAATTAGCCACCATTCAAGCAGAAGATTTGCCACGGCTTCCGACTGGTATTGAAGAGTTTGACCGGGTTCTGGGTGGCGGTTTAGTGCCTGGCGGAGTGGTGTTACTTGGCGGAGACCCTGGTATTGGTAAATCGACTTTACTACTGCAGGCCTTAGCGCAAATGAGCGCGGCTGGAGTTTCAGTGCTCTATAGCAGTGGCGAAGAATCGGCTGCTCAAATTGCACTGCGCGCTAAACGGATTGATTTAAAAGCCCCTCAGCTTGAAGTATTAGCCGAAATTCAGTTAGAAAAATTGTTAACGATCATGGATACGGTGCGCCCGCAAGTGGTCGTAGTTGATTCGATTCAAACGATTTATTCTGAAGCCTTTAGCTCTGCACCAGGATCAGTTGCGCAGGTGCGCGAGTGCGCAGCCCAGTTAACCCGTTTTGCAAAGTCTACGGGTATTTGTGTTTTATTAGTCGGTCACGTGACTAAAGACGGCCATTTAGCTGGCCCACGGGTTCTTGAGCATATTGTCGATACCGTGCTGTATTTTGAGGGTGACACCCACTCGAGTTTTCGTTTAGTACGCGCAATTAAAAATCGCTTTGGTGCCGTGAATGAACTGGGTGTTTTTGCCATGACAGAAAAGGGCTTACGTGGAGTTTCCAACCCTTCGGCCATTTTTCTTTCGCAGCATGCAGAAATGGTGCCAGGTGCTTGTGTATTGGTTACGCAAGAAGGTAGTCGCCCCTTATTAGTGGAGATTCAAGCCTTAGTTGATACCGCGCATATTCCTAATCCGCGTCGCTTAGCGGTAGGCTTAGAGCAACACCGTTTGGCCATGCTCTTAGCGGTACTGCATCGCCACGCTGGTATTGCTTGCTTTGACCAAGATGTTTTTTTAAACGCGGTTGGTGGGGTCAAGATTACTGAGCCGGCAGCAGACTTAGCCGTGTTACTAGCGATTCAATCCTCGATTCGTAACCGCGCTTTACCGCGAGAACTCATTGTTTTTGGCGAAGTCGGTTTGGCTGGCGAAATACGGCCGTGTCCACGGGGTCAAGAACGTTTGAAGGAGGCTGCTAAATTGGGCTTTAGCATCGCTATTATTCCTAAAGCGAATATGCCCAAAACCAAAATTGCTGGCCTACGAATCATCAGTGTCGAGCGCATTGATGAGGCGATTGCTGCGGCGAATGATTTGGAATTAGCGTAAGTCTTCAGCTTGAATAAGGATTACTTGCTGATTACCAGCAGATACCTCCATCCAAAGAACGGGTATTTGGGGAAAGGCCAATTGAAAGTGCTCAGCCTCATTACCAATTTCAATTAAGAGCGCGCCGCGTTCATTTAGATAGTCTGGCGCCGCGTCAATAATGCGCCGGATCAAATGCATCCCATCGCTACCACCCGCTAAAGCAATTGCAGGTTCAGCTTGATATTCTGCTGGTAAGGCTTGCATTGATAGGTCGTTGACATACGGTGGGTTACAGATAATCAAATCAAAACGCTCTTCTTCATTGGGGTCGGGTAAAGCGTCAAATAAATCGCCATGCAAAAGCTCTATTTGTTCGCTAAACCCATGGCGTTTTAAATTGCGCGAGGCTAAAGCTAGGGCGGGCATACTAATGTCACAGGCTGTCACGCGAATATCGGGGCAAGCCAGGGCGGCCAAAATTGCTAGCGAGCCATTGCCAGTACAAAGGTCGAGCACCTTACCATCAGCTGGCAGCCAAGGCTCAAGGTCGCCTGATGTAATCAGTTCGGCAATAAACGAGCGGGGCACAATGCTTTGCTCGTTGCAATCAAACGGCACTCCCATTAACCACGCCTCTTCCAGTAAATAAGCAAGTGGCTTACGGCTACGAATGCGTTCAGTAGCAATGGCTAAGGCGTGCGCTTGTTGCGCGCTAGTTAATTCAGTATGCATTTGCTCAAGTGCTGCACTAGGACTTAAACCCAACTCTTTACTGACAATCCAGAGTGCTTCACTTTGGGCATCGATAGCGCCATGGCCAAAATGTAAGTCAGCCATAGCGAGTTGCTTGGCTAGCTCTTGGCAGCATGCTGCCATTGAAATCGGGTTAGTAGCAGAAGGCTGCTGTGGCGCTAAAGGCTCAGGGTCCATGAAGGGGATATTTTTGCGGGGGTATTTAAGTGCCAGCTTAGGGGAATAAGGATTAAGCCAGCAGATTTTCTAAAACGCGTCGATAGATATTTTTGAGAGGTTCAATATCATTAATTGAAACACATTCATTAAGCTTATGGCTAGTAGAATTTATGGGACCAAATTCAACCACCTCTTTACAGATTTGCGAGATGAAGCGACCATCGCTAGTACCGCCGGTGGTAGAAAGCTCAGTAACGACCTGAGTTTCAGTTTGAATCGCCTCTTGAAGCGCAAGCGCTAAGGCCCCTTTTGGGGTGAGGAACGGGCTAGCGCCTAGCTTCCAATCGATTGCATAGTCAAGCTTGGCCTCATCCAAAATTGCACTGACCTTTGCGCGCAGCTCTTCGGGGGTGCTGGCAGACGAAAAGCGAAAATTAAATTCGACAGTCATTTCCCCGGGAATAATGTTGTTTGCACCAGTGCCAGCGTGAATATTCGAAATTTGAAACGTGGTTGGCTGGAAATAGTCATTACCCTGATCCCATTCAGTGCTGGCTAAGGTAGCAATCGCCCCAGCCGCTAAATGAATTGGGTTGGCACCGAGGTGAGGGTAAGCAATATGGGCTTGAATGCCTTTGACGCTGAGCTTCCCAGATAAAGAACCCCGCCGACCATTTTTAATCATGTCCCCTAAGCGATTCACTGAGGTGGGCTCGCCAATCACACAGTAATCTAAGACTTGACCGCGTTTTTTAAGGCGCTCACACATCACTACCGTACCATCGTGTGCGGGGCCTTCTTCGTCGCTAGTCAGGAGAAAAGCAAGCGTATCTGCATGATTGGGGTTATTGCGCACGTATTCTTCAGTAGCCAC
>CAILUH010000122.1 GCA_903837335.1 uncultured beta proteobacterium
CAGAGATCCCAGACCATTTCAGGAATCATTAACTTATCCGAATTCGCAAAATAACGGCGTAACTGACTCGCATTTGCTGCTTCGCGCATGAGGTCTAGTTCATCATGCAAATAAGTATCAAACTCAGCAACTACCTCGCGCGGCTTTAAACGTCGACCGTCTTCTGAAGCCCGCTCAATCAGCTTAGCAAGGTCATACATTAAAGCAATATCGCCTTCAATGATGGGCAATATTTCTGGTCGTAATACCTTAACCGCGACTAAATAATCACGCCATTCGGGATGCTGTTCATTGCCGCGCAATACACCGTAATGCACTTGTGCCACAGATGCGCTAGCCACGGGAGTTGCATCAAAGCTAATGAATACTTCTTCGATCGGACAACCTAAAGCCAATTCAATAATTTCACGCGATTTGGCGTTAGAGAATGGCGGAACCTGATCTTGTAATTTCGCTAATTCATCGGCAATATCTTCAGGTAAGAGATCGCGGCGCGTAGAAAGTACTTGCCCAAATTTTACAAAAATCGGGCCTAGTGCTTCGAGGGTCAAACGGATGCGTACACCTCGCGGCAAAGCGTTGGGCGAGAACCAACATACAACACTCAACAAAGAACGGCGTAGGCCTGGTTTAAGGCTATCGCGTAGGAGCGGTAATAAGCCAAAGCGCCATGCGGTGAAAAATATTTTACTAATACGAACAATGCGGCTCACTATCTACGTAGCTCCCTGCTGTAAACGCTGAATCCGTTTTTCTAGCCGTTCGAGTGCATCGCGAGTTTCATTGATAGCAGACTTATGTAGGGCAAAATCAGCTTGCTTGATGAGTACCTGCTTTTCTTCACTGAGATATTCAACTACGTTCCCCATTAAATCACGCCGTGCAGATTGCCCAGCCGCATGTAACCGTTTTACCTGCTTCACCAAAAAATGGGCCGGCGCATCGCCAATGAAGCGGGCTAAATCATCTTCATATTCCCAGCGTAATTGACCGGCTAGGCGCCCAATGAGTTGTGCTAAGTCAGCATCACCAGTTATTTTGACGGCTTTAAAGGCTTTTTCACGTAGCTCGCCCTGCGTGGCAAGCATCTCTGCTAAAACGCTAGGGGAAACACTTAAAGTTAAATTGCAATTATCTAAGTTAGCAGTTGTATCAAGCGCCTGAACATAACCCGTATCGTCAATCATGAAAGCCACCTGCGTCACCGGTAAGCTCAACTTCACTTGCTTAGCGGTATGGCGCATTAATTCAGCACGAGCCCACGCCTCTTTGCTGAGTACGTGGTTAATTGCTTTGGATAGGGCTTTTGCGCTCCAAACTGAAGGCCTAAAAGCCCACTTATCCATGATTAAATAACTTGTTGAATACCCGCCAAGACCCAACCACCCGGGCCTTCTACTGGCTTCGATAAATTCCAAATTTCAGAAAATGAATTTGCGGGAGCGCCAACTTGTTCGCGAATTAAACCTGAAAATTGCACACTACATAAATAGCTACCGGCTGCAGTTTCCATGCCCAAGAGACGTGCCTCTAAAGTAACTACGTCGGTTTGGTTTGAGGCTTCAAAACGGGCTTGTAAATCTTGTTGCAGGGTTGCATACATTTCTGGCGTAGCAAATTCACGTAAAGAATGTAAATCGCCAATATCCCAGGCTTTTTGCAATTTAATAAAATATTGTTTAGCG
>CAILUH010000123.1 GCA_903837335.1 uncultured beta proteobacterium
ATCAATATGGGTGTGAATTTAGGCCTATTGCCGACTAAGGGCCTTACTTTGCCTTTAATTAGCTATGGTGGCTCGGGCATTTTGATGAATGTAGTGGCCTTTGCATTATTGCTAAAAATTGATTATGAAAACCGAGTTTTAATGCGCGGAGGAAAGTTGTGACAAAACCTTCCATCGTGGTCATGGCAGGCGGTACTGGCGGCCATATTTTCCCGGGCCTGGCAGTTGCAGAGTTATTGCGCAGTCGCGGGTGGCAAGTTGCATGGTTAGGGAATGCTAAGGGTATGGAACACACTCTTGTGCCAGCGCGTGGATTTAGTTTTGAGTCAGTTCAATTTGGTGGTTTACGTGGCAAAGGTTGGCTAACAAAATTACTTTTGCCTTTTAATTTATTGCGAGCTTGCGCACAAAGCTGGCAAATTATTGTGCGCCTAAAGCCAAGTGTAGTCCTAGGTATGGGTGGTTACATCAGTTTTCCGGGTGGCTTAATGAGTTTCTTATTGCAAAGACCATTAGTTATCCATGAATCGAATGCCAAAGCCGGTAGCGCCAATCGCCTCTTAAGCCATCTTGCCAATAAAGCAGCAACTGGCTTTCCTCACACCCTCATAAAAGGCGAATGGGTAGGTAATCCGATTCGCGCAGAGTTTAATCAAATCGCTGAACCTAAGCTACGTTACAGCCAGCGCCAGGGCACACTCACTCTATTGGTAGTGGGTGGCAGTTTAGGCGCTCAAGCACTAAATGAAGTAGTGCCTGCTGCCTTAGCTTTAATACCCTACGCACAGCGACCAAACATCATTCATCAATCTGGTGAAAAACATTACAACAAACTCATTGAGCGCTATGCACATCATGGTGTACAAGCCCAAGTATTGCCTTTTATTAATGACATGGCAAACGCTTATGCTCAAGCCGATGTAGTGATATGTCGGGCAGGTGCAATGACAGTTTCAGAGTTAGCCGCGGTTGGAGTTGCGGCTTGCTTAGTGCCTTTTCCGTATGCAATAGATGATCATCAAACGGCAAACGCACAATTTTTATCGTCCGCAGATGCTGCAATTTTATGCCCCCAAGCCCAATTTAATGCGCCGCAACTTGCACACCAAATTCAATCTTGGATACGGCCTGAATTACAAGCGATGGCTGAGCGCGCTTTTGCACTTGCGAAACCGCAGGCAACTGAACAGCTGGCTAATATCTGCGCAGGAGTAGCGGGGGTGACTACTTGAAACACATTGTGAAAAAAATTCATTTTGTGGGCATTGGTGGCGCCGGAATGAGCGGCATTGCTGAGGTCCTGTTGAACTTAGGTTATCAAGTTTCGGGCTCAGATTTGGCTGCCGGAGCAGTTACTAAGCGTCTCGCCGAGTTAGGTGCGGAAATTCATCTCGGTCATGCGCCAGAAAATATCGGCACTGCTGAAGCTGTGGTGATTTCAACTGCAGTGGCTGGTAATAACCCCGAAGTATTGGCAGCGCGTGCAGCAAAAATTCCAGTTATTCAGCGTGCGGTCATGTTGGGCGAGTTAATGCGCTTAAAACAAGGTATTGCGATTGCGGGCACACATGGCAAAACTACTACCACTAGTTTAGTAGCCTCTGTACTAGCAGAGGGCGGGCTTGATCCAACTTTTGTAATTGGGGGCAAGCTGAACTCAGCTGGTGCTAATGCCCGTTTAGGGCAAGGCGATTTTATTGTGGTTGAGGCAGATGAGTCAGATGCTTCCTTCTTACAATTATTTCCTGCTATGGAAGTGATCACGAATATCGATGCTGATCATATGGACACATATAAGCATGATATGGCCCGGTTAAAACAGGCCTTCGTGCAATTCACGCAGCGCATGCCGTTTTATGGTGTTGCTGTTTTATGCGTCGATGATCTTAATGTGCGCGACATTATTCCTTTTGTATCGCAGCCAGTCTTACGGTATGGCATTGCCGCCGATGCCGATATTCGCGCGAGTGAAATTAAAGCCGATGGCACGGTAATGCATTTTATAGTTGAGCGTCGCACAGTAAGGCGTCATGGCGTAAAACCAGGGCCCTTAAAGATCACGTTGAATTTGCCCGGCTTACATAATGTGCGTAATGCTTTGGCTGCGATTGCTATTGCAACAGAATTAGGTGTCAGCGATCAGGCAATACAAATTGCGTTAGCGCAATTTAGTGGTGTTGGTCGGCGGTTTCAGCGTTACGGTGAAATTCCTTTAGAGGCTGGAGGTAGCTATACCTTAATTGATGACTATGGTCATCACCCGGTAGAAATGGCAGCTACTTTGG
>CAILUH010000124.1 GCA_903837335.1 uncultured beta proteobacterium
CCACACGAAGCAGCTTTGCGCGTTCTAACCCAAGGTTTAATTGACGAAAAATTAATCCTATTAAGTGAAGTTGGATCGCTTGACAATGCCCTTGAGCTTGCTGCATATCGACCTTTTTATATGCATCGCACCAGCCATTGGTTAGGCATGGATGTCCATGATGTCGGCTCTTATCGAGAACCGAGTGTAGATCTTACGCAAAATAAGCAAGATAAACCCTGGCGAAAGCTGCAAGCAGGAATGGTCATTACCGTGGAGCCTGGTTTATATATTCGTCCGGCTGCTAATGTTCCTGAAGCATTTTGGAATATTGGCATTCGGATTGAAGATGATGCAGTCATCACAGCACGGGGTTGCGATTTAATTTCACGGGGTGTACCTGTACTAGCAAGCGAAATCGAACGCACGATGCGTGAGTCTCAGTGAGCGCTAATTTAGAACCAAAAACTTGGGATGTACTGATTCAAGGCGGTGGGCCTGTTGGATTAGCCTGTGCCACGTGGTGCTTGCAACAATTACCAACTTTAAAATTAGTATTGGTTGATCGCAATCCGAGTTCTGATGAAGCGCTAGATAATGGTGAGAAACGGAGTGATACACGCGGCATTGCACTTTCCCACGGTAGTAAATTATTACTCGAGACGATTCATGCTTGGCCGACCAATTGCCCTGAGATTCATCGAGTCCACGTATCACAAGCAGGTCGCTTTGGTCGCGCCATCATGACGCGTGAAGAATTACATCAAGATGCTCTTGGTCATATTGCGCGTTATAGAGACATACACCTGGCATTACGGCAGGCCTTGCGCAAGCTACAAGTATCTAGCCCAAACTTTTCTTGGATACACAGCAATGAAAATCCTGACTTAGCAAGTCAAATCGTATCGGCAGAGAGCGCTTGCATTGTGCATGCAGAAGGTGGCTTATTTAATCAACAGGAGTGGATTGAAGCGGGTCGTAGTTATGATCAAACCGCCCTGGTTGGCTTGGTTGAGGTGGATAAACCTCAAGCCCATCAGGCGTGGGAACGCTTTACTACCGAAGGCCCGCTAGCCCTGCTTCCAAGTCATGCCGGTGAGCGTTTCTTGAATTTAGTTTGGTGCAGTACGCCGAGCACGGCACAGCATCGGCTTGAGTTAAATGAACCTGATTTTTTAGCGGCCTTGCAACACCAATTTGGTAGCCGCTTGGGGCAATTTATTAGCGTGCGCGAACGGCGGATATACGAGCTCGGCTTAAATTACCGCAAAGAAGTCGCGGTAGGTAATGCAGTATGGATTG
This sequence comes from uncultured beta proteobacterium, assembly GCA_903837335.1. Classification (GTDB taxonomy): domain Bacteria; phylum Pseudomonadota; class Gammaproteobacteria; order Burkholderiales; family Burkholderiaceae; genus Polynucleobacter. The sequence goes on from CAILUH010000124.1 coordinate 1,282, forward strand.
GCAATGCTGCGCAGACACTACACCCTGTAGCAGGTCAGGGTCTCAATTTAGGATTACGAGATGCTTACTTATTAGCCGAAAAATTAGCTTGGTTTTTTTCTCGCCCAGCACCCCTAGACTCCGCTAATTCGCTAAATAGCTTATTGCAAGATTATGCGCGTACGCGAAATGTTGACCGCAAAACCACGATTGGGATTACCGATTTTCTTGCGCGTGTTTTTACCTCTCACTTCTTCCCTGTCGTCTTCACTCGCGGTCTAGCGTTATCCACCTTGCAATGGCTGCCCCCACTAAAAACAAGTTTGGCCCGCCAAATGATGTTTGGTCGGCGCTAAAAGAGGGGCAACCTGCCATTCTTTTTTTGCTGCTTAAAATTTAAGCAGTTGACTAGCGCACTATGCTAAAGTAACTGCCTACTTACCGCTTTTAGCTCAAGTCATTTCATGAAAATTGGTTCCCACGAATTAAGTAATCAGCTTTTTGTTGCCCCAATGGCGGGCGTAACCGATCGTCCTTTTAGGCAATTGTGCAAAAAACTGGGTGCCGGCTACGCAGTATCAGAAATGATTGCCTCTAATGCAACCTTGTGGAACAGTGAAAAAACCCAACGACGAGCGAATCATGAGGGTGAGTTTGCACCGATTGCCGTACAAATAGCTGGCGCTGACCCCCGCACGATGGCAGCAGCAGCCCGTATTAATGTTGCTCAAGGGGCGCAAATTATTGACATCAATATGGGCTGTCCAGCCAAAAAAGTGTGTAACGTCGCTGCTGGTTCGGCGCTAATGAAGAATGAAATTCTCGTTGGAAAAATACTTGACGCGGTGATTCAAGCAGTTGGTATTGGTCCTGATGCCGTGCCAGTTAGCTTAAAAATTCGTACGGGCTGGGATCGTGATCACAAAAATGCACTCGCTATCGCCCGCATTGCTGAATCTGCTGGTATTAGCGTCTTAACCATTCATGGACGAACGCGGGCTGATTTATTTCACGGCGCTGCAGAGTATGAGGAAATTACTGCAGTAAAAAATCAAGTGGGAATTCCGGTAGTCGCAAATGGTGATATTGATTGTCCAGAAAAAGCGCTGGCAGTTTTAAAAAAAACTAAAGCAGATGCGATCATGATTGGACGTGCAGCACAAGGTCGGCCATGGATTTTTCGTGAAATTGCGCACTATCTGAATACCGGTAACCTTCTGCCACCGCCTCAAATTAGTGAAATACAACAGATCATGAATGATCATTTACTTGATCATTATGCTTTTTATGGTGAATATACCGGCTTACGAACTGCCCGCAAACACATTGGTTGGTATTGCAAGGGCCTGCGTAACTCACACGTTTTTCGGCAACGCATGAATACTGCTGATGATTGTCGTACTCAATTAGCCATGGTCAATGATTTCTTTGCAGAAATGCAGGTGCACTCTGATCACCTATTATTTCTTGAGGCCGCCTAATAACCATGCCTAATAAAAATCCTATTTCTGCTTGCATTCAGACTCAGCTACAAATTTATCTTGATGACCTTAAAGGTACTCCCCCTAGTGAAGTCTATGACATGGTACTCAATGTGGTTGAAAAACCCATGCTTGAAGTCGTTATGCGCCATGCCAATCAAAACCAATCACTTGCAGCGCAGTATCTTGGCCTTAATCGCAATACCTTGCATAAAAAATTACGGCAATATCATTTAATTAAATAAGCCCATCTAGACTATTCACAATGATTCAAACTGCCCTACTTTCAGTCTCAGATAAAACAGGTATTTTGCCTTTAGCTAAAGCCTTGCATGAGCTAGGAGTTAAGTTAATTTCCACTGGTGGGACAGCAAAATTATTGGCTGATAACAACATACCGGTCATTGAAGTAGCTGCTTTAACGCAATTTCCTGAAATGCTTGATGGTCGGGTAAAAACCCTGCATCCCATGGTTCACGGGGGTTTATTAGCGAGGCGCGATTCTACTGAGCATATGGCGGCCCTCCAAAAGCATGGCATTCAAACGATTGATCTTCTAGTGATTAATTTATATCCATTTAATGCCACGGTTGCCAAAGAAACGTGTGATTTTGCCGATGCAGTAGAAAATATCGACATTGGTGGCCCTGCGATGTTGCGCGCAGCAGCAAAAAATCACCAAGATGTAACGGTATTAATTTCTCCCGAGGATTATGAAGGTGTATTAACTGAAATGCGCCAACATCGTAACATCGTTTCTTATGCTACTAATTTACGTTTAGCTAAAAAAGTTTTTGCGCATACGGCACAGTATGATGGTGCGATCGCTAACTACTTATCTGCTTTAGATGATCGCCTTGATCATCAGCAGCGCTCACTTTTTCCCAATACTTTGCATTTAGCCTTTGAAAAAGTGCAAGAGATGCGTTATGGCGAAAACCCCCACCAAGCGGCAGCGTTTTATCGCGATATCAATCCCATTCCTGGTGCGTTAGCAAATTACCAGCAGATACAGGGTAAGGCTTTGTCCTACAACAATATTGCTGATGCCGATGCCGCTTGGGAATGTGTCAAAAGTTTTCTGCCGGCAAAAAACCACTTGGATACTAATTCGATCGCTTGTGTGATTGTTAAGCATGCTAATCCGTGTGGAGTTGCACTAGGTTCAAGCGCCCTTGAGGCTTATCAAAAGGCTTGGCAGACTGATCCAAGCTCGGCATTTGGCGGCATCATTGCGCTGAATACGGCTTGTGATGGCGCAGCTGCTGCGGCAATTGCCAAGCAATTTGTTGAAGTGTTAATAGCCCCAAGCTTTACTGCTGAAGCTAAAGCTGTCTTTGCTAGCAAAGAAAATGTGCGCTTACTAGAAATTTCACTAGCCCATGCTGCTAACCCTTATGATTTCAAACGGGTGGGCGGTGGTCTGTTGGTACAAACCGCTGATACGAAAAATTGTTTAGCTGCTGAATTCAAAGTGGTTACACGACGCCAACCTAGCGCACAAGAACTGCAAGATTTACTATTTGCTTGGCGCATTGCGAAATTTGTTAAGTCGAATGCCATTGTGTATTGCGGTAATGGCATGACTTTAGGTATTGGTGCAGGACAAATGAGTCGAGTTGATTCGGCGCGCATTGCCAAAATTAAAGCTGAGCATGCGGGCTTAAATTTAATGGGCTCAGTCGTAGCTAGCGATGCTTTTTTTCCTTTCCGCGACGGCCTTGATGTAGTGGTTGCGGCGGGTGCGACTAGCGTCATTCAGCCAGGCGGCAGCATGCGTGATGAGGAAATTATTGCAGCTGCGAATGAAACTGGTATTGCCATGGTCTTTACTGGCGTTCGCCATTTCCGTCACTAAGCCAATGCGTTGGATTGGCATCGACCCAGGCTTACGTACTACTGGGTTTGGGATTATTGATGTTGATGGACAGCAATTGCGCTATGTTGCATCAGGGACAATTCAAAGTGGTGATCCTAGTAAAGGCTTACCTGAGCGACTCGGCACCCTTTATGCGGGCATCAAAGAAGTTTTAGAGCAATATCAGCCAGAGGCCGCTGCAATTGAAGAGGTATTTTTAAATGTAAACCCGCGCTCGACCTTAATGTTAGGGCAAGCACGTGGCGCAGTCATTGCCGCCTTAGTATCCGCAAAACTACCCGTCGCTGAATATAGTGCTTTACGCGTAAAGCAGTCGATTGTGGGGACAGGTCGCGCTGCTAAAGCCCAAATGCAAGAGATGATAAAACGCTTATTGCGCCTTAATCGTGCGCCCGGAACAGATGCATCCGATGCCTTAGGGGTGGCAATTTGTGCTGCCCATCACTTCAAAGGATAATAGCTAGCTATGATTGGTCGGATTCACGGAACTCTTATTGCGATTCATCCTCCTCGCCTATTGGTTGACTGCCAAGGTGTGGGCTATGAAATTGATGTATCGATGAGTACGCTATACGGCCTACCAAAGCTCAATCAAATGGTGACCTTATTAACGCACTTTCAGGTACGCGAAGATGCGCAACAATTATTTGGTTTTGCCACTGAAAACGAGCGCATGGCCTTTCGGGCTTTAATTAAAATTAGCGGGGTGGGTTCGCGTACTGCCTTAGCCCTACTTTCTGGCATGAGCGTGAGCGAGTTAGTGCAAGCCATTGCTGCACAAGAAACGATCCGCTTAACTCAAGTGCCTGGTATTGGTAAAAAAACGGCAGAACGCCTGCTCCTTGAACTAAAAGGAAAGTTAGGGCCTGATTTGGGGATCGGTATCGATGGCTCTGGCAGTTCTTCAGTTGCCCTAGCTAATAGCGAAGTACTGCAAGCGCTCCTCTCCTTAGGTTATTCCGAAAAAGAGGCCCTCTTTGCTCTTAAGCAAATACCGCCTGATACCTCGGTTTCTGAGGGCATTCGCTTAGGCCTAAAATCACTTTCTAAAATTTAATTTCTCGCAAACGAATACACTGCTAGCATGGCAATCCATACTGATGACTTAAGTGCAGAACCCGAAGATGGTGCGATAGAGCGTATTGTCAGCGCAGCTGGTAATTCTGAAGCCCTATTTGAACGGGCTCTGCGCCCCAAACAACTTGATGAGTATGTCGGCCAAACCAAAGCCCGCGAACAACTTGAAATTTTCATTAGCGCCACCCGCGCTCGTCAAGAAGCGCTCGATCATGTTTTGCTCTTTGGCCCACCTGGACTTGGAAAAACAACCTTAGCGCATATTATTGCCCGTGAACTGGGGGTCAATTTACGCCAAACTAGTGGGCCAGTGCTTGATCGGCCTGGCGACCTAGCAGCCTTATTAACCAATCTTGAAACCAATGATGTCTTATTCATTGATGAGATTCACCGACTTTCGCCCGTTGTTGAGGAAATTTTGTATCCAGCGTTAGAAGATTACACCCTCGATATTATGATTGGCGAAGGCCCTGCGGCGCGCAGTGTGAAATTAGAACTAAAGCCCTTCACCTTAATTGGCGCAACCACACGCGCGGGGATGCTAACCAACCCCTTACGCGATCGCTTTGGAATTGTGGCGCGACTCGAGTTCTATACCACCGAAGAGTTAACCCGCATTATTGAGCGCTCGGCCAATTTACTGAAAGCGAAAATTGATCCAGCAGGCTCGGTTGAAATTGCTCAGCGCGCTCGTGGTACGCCGCGGGTAGCAAACCGCCTGTTACGCAGGGTGCGAGATTTTGCCGAAGTCAAAGGTAGCGGGGTTATTACCAAAGCAATTGCCGATGCTGCCTTGCTCATGTTAGATGTTGATCCTAGCGGCTTTGATGTAATGGATCGCAAACTATTAGAAGCCGTTTTATATAAATTTGATGGTGGTCCAGTAGGGATCGATAATTTAGCGGCAGCCATTGGCGAAGAGCGCGATACGATCGAAGATGTTTTGGAGCCGTATTTAATTCAACAAGGTTACTTACAGCGTACCTCACGAGGCCGTATTGCAACGCGTTTAGCTTACGAGCACTTTGGTTTAACACCACCAAATAATTCGGCTAATCTCGATTTACTGAGTTAGTAATTTATTTAATTAGCGTTACTTTTGCGAAGCGGCGCTTCCCAACCTGCACAATATAATTTCCAGCTTCAAGCTTAATGGCTTTATCGCTAACCACTGTACCATCAATCTTAACGCCATTTTGTTCAATATTGCGATTTGCTTCGGTGGTCGATGGCGCTAAACCCGCCATTTTTAAAAGGGCTGCGAGGCCCAAGGGGGCTCCTTCTAGAGTTACCTCAGGGATATCATCGGGCACTCCTCCCTTAGCTCGATGATTAAAATCTTCAAGGGCTTTATCAGCTGCTTGGCTTGAATGAAAGCGACTCACGATTTCTTGTGCGAGCAGCACTTTACAGTCGCGCGGGTTACGGCCTGCAGCAATTTCTTGTTTCATTAAATCAATTTCTGCTACGGGACGAAACGACAATAGTAAATAGTAATCCCACATTAACTCATCCGAAATACTCATGAGCTTGCCAAACATTTCATTTGCTGGCTCACTAATACCCACATAGTTATTTTTGGACTTACTCATTTTTTCAACGCCATCAAGCCCAACCAATAATGGCATAGTTAAGATGCACTGGGGTTCTTGACCATATTCACGTTGTAATTCACGGCCTACCAGTAAATTAAATTTTTGATCGGTTCCCCCAAGCTCTAAATCACTTTTTAGCGCAACTGAATCATAGCCTTGCATTAAGGGATATAAAAATTCATGGACCGAGATTGGCGTGCCGCTCTTATGGCGTTTTGTAAAATCATCGCGCTCGAGCATTCGCGCCACAGTATATTTTGCCGCCAATTGAATCAACCCCCGCGCGCCTAAGGGGTCACACCACTCGCTGTTGTATCGCACCTCAGTTTTATTAGGATCTAACACTAAACTGGCTTGTTTGTAATAGGTTTGCGCATTTTCAGCAATGGCTTCGACTGTTAAAGGTGGACGAGTTGAGTTACGTCCCGAGGGATCGCCGATCATGCTGGTGAAATCGCCAATTAAGAAGATAACGGTATGCCCCAAATCTTGCAGTTGACGCAGCTTATTTAATACCACTGTATGACCTAAATGAATATCTGGGGCGGTAGGGTCAAGGCCAAGTTTAATTCGCAATGGCTCCCCCGTGGCTTGGCTACGGGCTAGCTTAGTTAGCCAGTCAGCTTCTACTAAAAGCTCGTCGCTGCCGCGTTTGGTCACTTCTAGCGCTGTAAATACAGCCGGAGTCAAAGGGAAGTTGTTTTGCTGGTTTTTAGCCGTCATACTGAATTAAATGAACACGTGAGGTAAGTTACCGTTTCATTGTCTAAAATGAATAAATACAATTGTCGCACCTCTTCGCAAGAGGCCTAAAAACGCTGCATTTCAGGAGCCAGTCATAGCCACACCAGCGGCCTACTATCTAGGCATTATGTCGGGAACCAGCTTGGATGGGATTGATGCTGTTTTGGCAAAAATTCACGCGGATGGTCAAGTGCAGCCGCTTGAATGTGTGAGCGTACCCTTTACCCCTGCTCTGCGAGAAATGCTATTTCAACTTCAAAGTACCGGTACCAATGAAATTCATCGCGAACATTTGGCAGCGAATGATTTAGCGATAGCTTATGTTCAAGTAGCAGAAACAGTATTGGCTAAAGCGCAACTACAAGCAAAAGATATTGTCGCCGTTGGTGCACATGGCCAAACCATTCGGCACCAGCCAAGCTTGCCAAATGGTCATGCTTATACACACCAAACTCTCAATGCAGCATTGTTAGCGGAAAAATTAGGTATTGCTGTGGTCGCTGATTTTCGCCAACGCGATATCGCTGCTGGTGGCCAGGGAGCACCTTTAGTGCCCGCTTTTCATGCCCAGCAATTTAGCTCACCCACCGAAAACCGTGCAGTACTTAATCTGGGCGGCATTGCTAATTTAACGCTCTTACCCAAAGCAGCTGGTCCGGTCCTTGGCTTTGATACTGGTCCTGGCAATCTCTTGCTGGATGGCTGGATGCAAGCTAGCGTAGGCAAACCCTTTGATGATTGTGGTACATGGGGAGCAAGCGGTGTTTGTGACGTCGAGCTTCTTCAAGCACTGCTAACTGATCCCTATTTTCAAGCAGCGCCGCCCAAAAGTACCGGTCGAGATTACTTTCACTTAGCCTGGCTAAAAGATGGCCTTGCTAGCCGCAAACTTAAACCTGAAGATATTCAAGCTACATTAATGGCCTTAACCTCCACCTCTGTCTGCAAGGCACTGAAACAATATTTACCTGACGTAGAACGTCTCGTTATTTGTGGTGGAGGCGCTAATAATGCTGCCTTAATTTCCTTGCTGCGCGCAAATGCTGCAGAAGCGCTGGGCCACGACTTGGCGGTTGATTTAAGTTCTGTCCATGGCGTTCAACCACAATGGGTTGAGGGCTTAGCTTTTGCTTGGCTTGCTTGGGCCCATATAAATAAACGGCCAGCTAATGTGCCGGCCGTAACTGGTGCAGCAGGACCCCGTGTCTTAGGGGCCTACTATCCTAACTAAATTAATAAATACATTAAGCCGAGAATGAAGATCCACAACCACAGGTAGTCGTTGCATTAGGATTTTTAATCACAAACTGTGAGCCATTGATGTCTTCTTTGTAATCAATTTCGGCACCCACCAAATATTGAAAGCTCATTGAGTCTACCAATAAGGTCACGCCATTTTTTTCAAATTGCGTGTCATCTTCATTGACTGCATCATCAAAGGTAAAGCCATATTGAAAACCAGAGCAGCCGCCGCCCTGCACAAAGACGCGCAACTTGAGTTCATTATTACCTTCTTCAGCAATCAGATCAGCTACCTTAGCGGCTGCGCTATCAGTAAAAATGAGTGGGGTTGGTGGCTCAGATGAGTCCATGGCGCTAGCAATGTTTGCAACAGCCGCGGCGCCAGCAACAGTGGCATCAATTGCGGCATCAGTAGAAACAGATGATTGTGTCATGGCAAAACTCCTCAGTCAAAATGCAATACCTTATTTTAGGCTTTAAATCCCGAGTCTGCACAAGGCATGCCGATAAGTAAACCGCGGGTGCAAGCCAATAAAATTGTGGTGATCTAGCAATAATCCCTTATGGTAAGAGGGCAATTTGCTCTAAACCCATGGTTTCAGGTAAGCCAAACATTAAATTGAGGCATTGCACACCTTGCCCTGAGGCCCCTTTAACTAAGTTATCCTCAACCACCAAAATCACCAAAGTATCGCCATTTGCTGGGCGATGAAGCGCTATTCTGATGTTATTGCTACCCCGCACTGAACGGGTTTCAGGATGGCTCCCTACAGGCATCACATCAACAAAGGGCTCGTCACGGTAGTAATTTTCATAGAGTTGCTGAAAATCTTGGGTCATACCACGGGCCGTTAAACGCGCATAAATGGTCGCATGAATACCCCGAATCATGGGTGTTAAATGCGGCACAAAAGTAAGGGCAATTTGCTCATGACCCGCAATTGCTTTCAAGCCCTGGGTAATCTCTGGTAAATGGCGATGGCCTTTAACTGCATAGGCCTTAAAATTATCGCTCGCTTCGGCGAGCAAAGTTCCAATTTCTGCTTTTCTACCAGCACCAGAAGTGCCCGATTTGGCGTCGGCAATAATATGTTCGCTATCGACTAAAGCGCCCGCTTGATTATTGCTTGGCGCCAACAAAGGTGCCAAACCCAATTGCACCGATGTCGGATAACACCCCGCAAGACCAATGACTCGTGCTTGTTGAATTGCTGCCCGATTAATTTCAGGTAAGCCATATACTGCTTCAGCCAATACTTCTGGGCAGGCATGCGGCATGCCATACCATTGCTCAAATTCGGCTGGATCTTTTAAGCGAAAATCGGCAGCCAAATCTAAGATCTTTACATCAGCAGCTAATAATGTTTTTGCTTGAGACATAGCAACGCCATGCGGTGTAGCAAAAAATACCGCATCACATTGATTTAAATTTGCCGCTTCGGGAGTGACAAATTGTAAGTCAAGCTTTCCACGCAAAGAGGGAAACATCTCTGCAACAGGCATGCCGGCTTCGCTACGCGAAGTAATTGCTTCGATATGAACCTGGGGATGCTGCGCTAATAGCCGCAATAACTCAACGCCGGTATACCCTGTTCCGCCCACAATGCCTACCTTAATCATGACCTTCTCCTCATTACCCCACTCTATATGCATATTGTAAAAACAAAAAGGGCCGCTTGCGCGACCCTGTCGAAAACAGTTTGAACGAAATTAACGCTTACTAAACTGTTTACGGCGACGCGCGCCATGCAAACCAACTTTTTTACGCTCTACTTCACGTGCATCACGGGTGACCAAACCAGCCTTTGAAAGGGTTGGTTTCAAAGCATTATCGTAATCGATCAAAGCCCGTGTAACACCATGTCGAACAGCTCCAGCTTGGCCTGTTTCGCCGCCGCCATGAACATTCACTTTAATATCAAACGTGGTGAGATGACTAGTTAAAGCCAAGGGTTGACGCGCAATCATGCGCGAGGTTTCGCGTGCAAAATAAGCATCGATAGGCTTACCATTAACGATAATGTCACCTTTGCCTGATTTAATAAATACTCGCGCAACTGAGCTCTTGCGACGCCCAGTGCCGTAATTCCAATTTCCGTAATTCGTTGCCATATGGGGTCCTTAGATCTCTAGCGCTTTAGGCTGTTGAGCCGAATGTGGATGGTCGACATCGCCGTACACCTTCAATTTCTTGATCATGGCGTAACCGAGTGGGCCTTTAGGTAACATGCCTTTAACCGCTTTTTCTAATGCACGACCTGGAAAACGCTCTTGCATTTTGTCAAAGTTCGTCGAGCTAATACCGCCTGGGTATCCGCTATGACGGTAATAAATTTTGTTTAAGCCTTTAGTACCTGTAACGCGTAGCTTGGCGGAGTTAATGACGACGATAAAATCGCCGGTATCAACGTGGGGGGTAAATTCGGGTTTGTGCTTGCCGCGTAGACGGAGTGCCACTTCACTGGCGACACGACCGAGGACTTTGTCCGTAGCGTCAATCACGAACCAGTCACGCTTTACCTCAGCGGGTTTTGCGGAAAAAGTTTTCATGATTTTCTTCAATTGTTATAGCCATTCACACCCCAACTAAACTACATTCACCTTGGCCCTGCTTATGTTTGCAGGCTCGCAGTTTTTATGCACCTTAACTGGTAAAACCATTACCGCTGGCTAGATCGGTAATTTAGTAAAGCCTTGAATTCTAACCTAAAAAAAGGCCCAGGACTAGGTCCTGGGCTGAAATCCACCTTTGTTTGGGTGGAGGAGACACTGGGTGATACGGTAATTCGCCTTTAATAACAAGGCAAAACCGCCCAATAAGTTCATTCTATCTGGCGATTTGGTGCAATGCAAGAATAATTTGGGTTTACCCTAGTCTTATAGAAGAACTAAAAAGTATTTATTGACAGTAATAATTTTTAGTCATTGTTTAAATTGATTCTTATATATAGTAAATGCTCACTAACTTATATATAAAGTGCAGAGTCAATCGATAAGCCGGATTCTGTCGCCTAGACTTTCATCTAGGGGCAATCATTCCTCTAGGCCGGCAGTTACCTGACGGCTCAAGCTCCCTACCCGCAGACTCAGCGGGAAGCCTCATCGTCTGCTTACTTGGGATTGCTCCAGGTGGAGGTTACCGCGTTTCACCGTAACTAAATA
>CAILUH010000125.1 GCA_903837335.1 uncultured beta proteobacterium
AGAAATAATCGTGTCAGATGAATGGGGAAACAACATTAAAAGTGGTAGTAATGTGTATGTTGATAACGATCCGGAAGTCATATTCCAAATCGTTCACAAACATGGAACCAAAGCTTGGATAACCCCAATTTTTCAAACTTTTCTTTAATAACCGCTTGTTGCAATATTTTTTGCAAAGCATCACTTAAGCGCTCTAAAACTTCATTCGGCGTACCCTTAGGTGCTAGCAAGCCAGTAAAAGTTACCGCAACCATGCCCTGAACTCCCGCTTCGGCAAAAGTAGGTACATCCGGAATTGACGCAATTCGCTTGGCAGATGTCACTGCTAAGCCCCTTACCTTGCCCTCCTTGATAAATGGCAATGCCACCGAAATTTGATCAAAATTAAAATCAACTTGTCCGCCTAGTAGATCAGCCGTGGCGGGAGCATTGCCCTTGTAATGCACGGTATTCCATTGTGCGCCAGTAAGAGACTGTAGCAACTCGCTAGCTAAATGATTAGTAGTGCCTGCACCCGGTGAAGCCATGTTTAATTTATTGGGCTCTTTCTTGGCGAGGGCAATAAATTCAGCCAGTGTTTTAACCGGTAAAGAAGGCTTAACTTGCAGAATTAAGGGTGTATAGGAAACAGAACTGATAGGAGCGAAGTCTTTATTCCACTTATATACATCTTTACCAAAAATAATTGGGCTAAAGAGTAAGGGGCCATTAGCCGCCATAAATAAGGTATAGCCGTCTGGTGCTGAGCGAGCAACAAATTCCCCAGCAATCATGCCTCCTGCCCCAGCTTTATTCTCCACTACAAAAGGTTGGCCAAAGACAGTCGTTAATTCCGGAGCTATGATGCGGGCAGCAACATCAACATTGCCACCCGGTGGATAGGGAACAATAATTTTTACCGGCTTATCTGGCCACGCGGCAAAAACAAAGGAATGAAATAATGCTGTAGCAATAAGTAGGCTAAATTGCAAAAACCATTTTTTTATAAGTGTCATCATGTAATTTTAATATTTATTTGAAAAGTATATGCTTTTTATCTAGGTATTCCCTAGGATCAAATTATGTTAAAAACGCAAATAATCAATCCTTACATCTGCATCATCAGTTTAGAATAGAATTTCCCTAAGTAAGCCTTATTCGCGGCTTATATATCCCAAATTTATCTCAAATAATAGCTTATAGGCTAGGAAGATTATGATTTCTCCGATGCAACATATTCATTCAAGAGATATTAGCCCCGAACAGGCCTATAAATTGCTAGCGGGAATTGTTGTACCGCGTCCAATTGCCTGGGTTACCACTTTGGGCCCTCTTTCCGGTGAAAAGCAAATTATTAATCTTGCGCCATATAGTTGCTTTACTTTTGTCTCAAACAAGCCGCCGATGATCGGCATTAACGTTGGCCGTAAAGACGGAAAAATGAAGGATACGGCACGAAATATATACGAGCACGGTGAGTTTGTTGTCAATATCGCTGACGAAACCATGGTGAGTCTGATTCATGAAAGTGCTGTTGAACATCCGCCGGAATGCAGTGAAGTTGAATTACTAGGGCTTACAACCGTACCATCAGAAAAAGTGAAAGTGCCTCGTCTGGCAAACGTACCCGCGAGCATGGAGTGCCGCTTTCATTCTGCAACATCTTATGGCGATACCGGCTCTGAATTTATTGTTGGTGAAATTGAGGTTTTCCATATCCACCCAGATTTAATTCAGGATTACAAAATTGATAGCGCTCAACTTCGCCCAGTCGCGCGTCTAGGAGGACCAAACTACGCTGGGCTAGGGCCAGTAATTTCTCAAAAGTCGATTTTTCAAACACCCAAAACAGTGATTAAATAATTTGCTGCATCTCCCCGGTCGCTGAGATCAAATAAGCTTCAACCACTTTATCTGGCCGAATTCGAGTAAGTTCTTGCGCATAATTATCTAACTGTGCGCGATATTGATCTGCTTTGGCCTGGGTTTGCGTATGCACTGCCGCTGGAATTGTCAGCTTAAAATCAAGTATGACTAAACGATCGGGAAATTCTACTAAGCGGTCGAGACGAAAATTTTTACCGCTCGCGCTGACAAGGTCTAGTTCATTCCATGCAGCAATCCAATCGCCAGCAGTGAGATAAGGCTTAAGTGCCGGAGCATTCAAAACGGTTTTGGCGCGCTCGAGCGCGAGAGATGCCAGATCCTCATCAATATTGAACCAAACAGCAAGCGCTTGTACATCGGGTAAGGAGGCGGGAGAAACGCCAGTTTGCATACAGAATGTCTCCATCAGCCGATGAAAATGCTTGCCCTGCTCCAGAATATCCGGATTCAAGTCGGCCTCATCTCCTGTAGAAGCAAAAGCATCTAATACAATACCCTCTTCAATCTTGCCAATTAACTGCTGTTGATAAACTTTAGCTGCCTCCCACGTGATTTGGAAATCATCGATTGAAAATGCAACCCCGCCTTGATTTTTTTCTGGCGGGAAATTTTTTTGGCTTACACCCATATCTCCTATTACTGGAGCTAATAAAGTCTCCTCAAGCAAAGGTAAATTACCTTGCAGTGCCCTGCCGTACCACGATTTTTCATCTATACCTAAGTCATTACCTTTGGAATGAGCCACCCCACTAATCCATAGGCCCTGTTTGGCGCGGGTCATCGCTACATAGAGTAAGTTCCAATTTTCTTTTTTAGCAATTGCTAATTCATTGTCACGAATTTCGCTTCGGGGACTAGTTAAAGTATCTAAGGTATACATTGATAAATGACGCGGACTACTTTCATTGGCAGGCCAATCTAGTAATACGCCCCGATACTCATGTATTCCTGCAGTATGATTTGCATCAAGCACCATGACAAACGGAGCCTCTAGACCTTTAGCGCCATGAATCGTCATTAAGCGTACCCGCTGATGACGCTCCTCCTCCAACATGTCATTCAGTGCATCGGTTTCCCCAAGGCTGAAGTCAACCTCCCCCTCATCGGGTGTTTCATCATCGTCGCCCCGTCGTTGCAAGTTTATTTCGGCAATAAAGTGACTTAAGCTTGGATATCGACCCCCGTCTAGATTTAGTGCAACGTTCATAAATGCATCTAAATTAGCAAGTACTTGGGGGCGATCAATCGTTTTTGATGTCTGAGCGTAGCGCATCCGCAGATCCCGCTCATGAAAAATACAATCGAGTAAATCATGCACTGGCAAGCGCTCGCCTAATATTCGCCAGTGTTCTAAATAACGTGCAGCCTGCTGAATCTCATGATCAGCAGAATGTTGCAAGGCATCCCACCATGAGCGATATGTTTGCCCAGCCATCGCGCCAGCTAATAATTGCATTTGCGCTTCACTAAAGTTAAAAAGTGGGCTACGCAATACTTGGGCTAGCGGTAAATCATGCCGAGGCGTTACCAAAATAGTCAGCAAGGCGATTAAATCATCTACCTCGAGGGTATTCAGTAGGCCCCCAAGGCGAGAGCTTTCGAAAGCAAATCCCGCTTCACGTAGCGCGAGTTCAAATTGCGGGATAAATTTACGCCGCTTTACGAGTATTAAAAAATCGCTGGGTTGCGGTTTTCGCCAAATGGGACTACCACTATCCGTATCCAAAACCATCCGGGTTTGCATCACATGATGAATCAGCGCGGCAATTCTCTTCCCCTCGGTATAACGCTGCAGAACATCAGCGGTTTGCCGAACATCAACAATTGCCTCATCAAACGCACTACCCTGCCGAGGCGAAACTACATTAACATCTTGCGGAATTAAGGGTAACAATACTGCCTCACCCTGCAGTGAATAGGGCATTTTTAAAATAGCTTCAGCTTGCTTGCTGACCTCATCCAACTGAATGGGTGGTGCTTTCCAAGTCGTGGTTTGACTAACGAATGGATAGCCATCAGGCAAGTGATCGCCTGCAAAAATAGCATTAACCGCCTTATTCACTTTCATGGCATTACGCCGAGTACTGTTTTGATTTAAGGTCACCGCCTTTAATTCTTGCTGCAGAAAATTTTCAGCCTCCTGAAACAATCTCGGGTCAGCACGACGAAACCGATAAATCGATTGCTTAGGATCGCCAACAATAAAAACACTGGGCTTCGATTCATCATGGCCATACCCGTCAAGCCATGAACGCAAAATTTGCCATTGCAAGGGATTAGTATCCTGGAACTCATCGACTAAAATATGTTTATATTTAGCGTCTAAACGGGCCTGTAAATAAGCCGCATTCACTGCGTGATTCATGAGTCGGCTGACGTCAATTTCCAAGTCATCAAAGTCCCGCACGCGCAATGCTTCTTTACTTTGTTTTAGATGCTCCGTCATTGCTGCGCTCATTGCAAACCATGCTTGATTTAACGCATACGCAACTTGATCTTTTTGCCATTCAATATATGCAACAAGCGCTTCACCCCACGATTGTTTAAATGCAACATGCTCAGCCTCTGGAAGTTTTTCGCGCTTGAGAAATTGACTCAGCTCGCCTGCAACTTTATTGTTTGCTTGGCGATAGCCCCCATTTAGATTAAGAAAAATATTCTGCCATGATGAAATAATGTCCATTACATCACCATCCCGAGCTTTACAATCGATAACTGTCTGCACTGCGCTGACATACCCGCGCTCTGTGGCATTGCTATTATTGAAATAGTGCAGCAGTAAATCTAAATCTGCTTTGATATGAGGTGCATTCCAGAGGGCTAAAAGTGGGTTAGGTTTTTTTACCATTGGCAAGTCTTGCTCTAACTGCTGTAAAGGCGTAAGACCCTTTTGTGCACACGCTGCAGCGTAGAAAGCCCAAGCGCCTCTTTGTTTAAAGAGGCTGTAATGGCCTAATAAAAATTGCTGGGTCTCATGCGCACCTAAATGCGCCAAGAGTACGTCATAATGATTTTTTAGTGTGGCGGGCAAATCACCCCACCAATCGTCAAGACATTCTGCCTGTAAACGTTTGCTATCTTCACGCAAATTAAAGCCCGGCTGAATGCCTGTAGAAATTGGAGCAGCACCCAATAACCTTCCAAACCAACCATGAAAAGTATCAATCACAATACCTTGTGGACTAGCCAAAACCTTGGCATACAAGGTCCTTGCTTCTGGTAATGCCGTATTAGCCTGTGCTGCACTTAAGCCCCGCTTTGTCAGCTCATCAAGTAATTGCGTATCACTAGCTTCGGTAAATTGTGCGAGCAAACCATACAGGCGAGCGCGCATTTCTTGTGCGGCTTTGCGTGTAAAAGTTAAGGCTAAAATTTCTTGCGGTTTCGTACCAGCCAGCAGCAAACGTACCATGCGGGCTACTAATAACCAAGTTTTCCCGCTACCAGCGCAAGCTGAAACCACGACACTGCGATGAGGATCGCAAGCAAGCGCAACATCAAATTGGGCTGGCGAATCGGAGTTTATCTGGCTCACCATACCCCCTTACGACAGACGCCGCGTGCTTCGCAATACAAGCACACCCCATCAGGGGCAAATGCGGTCAGCTTCGCGCCCGACCATAGCTGAGTTAGATCTTCAGTGAGTTGCTCATTAAACTCAGTCATGAGTTCAGGCATTTGCTCGAGTGTTAACGCGCGTTCGACATCTGCTTGACCGGCTTTAATTGCTGACCTTAAAGCAACCCAGGCGGCATGATTAACCTGATGCGCAGGAAAAAGCTGACTTTCATTAGCGCCGCGCGCATAAATTAACAGCTGGGGATCTTCTAAAATACCCTCTGCGCGTGAAATAATTTTATCCAGACGCTGATGCTTATAGTCAATCACTTCGGCACTTTGGTTATGGGTATTGATATCGAACCGATCAGCGCGACCCTCAATGCGCATCGTCCGCTCAATGCCATTGCTATCTTGAAAAAATAAATCAAAGCCGACTGGAGTTTCGGCATTCATAAAATGCCAGCCATTCGCTTCGCGCCCTAATTGCCATTCAACAAAACTGGGAATTTGTTTTTGCCAATCGCGCAATACCCCCAAAACTCTAGCATCACCATCAATTAAACGCTTAAAAACGTGCTCTGAAATTTGCGCTAAATTCTGCTGCATCCATAGGCGTCGAGCTACCAGATTCTCTGTGAGATCAAGATGGGATTGCATCTCAGCACTTTTAAGTGCGTCATAAAATTGCCGCAACACCTTATGTAAAGTTTGGCCTGCTAAAGAAGCGTCAAACCCTTCATCAAAATCACGCAATTTCCTCAGGTTCAATAAACTACGAACATAATAGCGATAGGGACAATCTCGCAGTGCACGGTAAGCACTGGGGCTCATCGACAACGGCATGGGTAATTCAGCGCCAATCGTCGCACTAGCCCTCCGCAGAGGCTGAGTTTTGCCGATTCGTAGCGTTGCGCTTGCCGGCTGAACTTGCCAAAGCGGAAATTTAAGCTGTAATCGCTGAATCCAGGGTGAAGGGCGCAATGGTTCTGCTTGATTCGTTTTGCTTTGCCACAATAAATCTACCTGGGGACAACTCATTAATAATTGCGATAAATCTTTTGCCTGTTGAATATATTGCGCAGTAATCGTTGAGCTCTTCAGAAAATAATTGAGCGCCTCTGAAAAAAATAAAGGCGGCTCTGCATAGGCAGGCAGTTGCTGCTCATCGCAACCTATTACCACAACTGCATCGAATTGACGTAGGCGGGTAGAACTTAAAGGCAAAATGCTAAGACTAGTGGCTGCTGCGTTACCAGACTCTTCATAAGCAGCTTCTTCAATTGCTGTTTTTAATAAACTTAACCATTCACTCAAGCGCATTTTTTGATTTTTATAATCGCTTGAGCCCAAGTCAAAGCTCTGGATAACATTTAATAGTTGTTGACCTGCAGAATCTTGCTCTAAGCCTTGAGCCATTCCTAGCATTTCTAAATCTGCATTCAAGGTTTCATAAGCAGTTGCACACGTCAACTTTAATTTCTGCCACGCATTTAAACGTCCACGAATACATTGCACCAATTGCAATAGGAGGGGGTTTGGCGCCGTGGTTGACGAATATGCCGATACCCCTTCAATTGCCAAATAAAATGTTTCCCACCCCGCTTGCGCTTGCCGTGCAATAAAGAGGTCTTCTAGCTCGGCTACTAATCCCTCACAAATCTCAGGGGTTTGTTCTAAGCAATGCGGTAAATTTAAAAATGGATTTTTTAAAAACTCTAATAGATCTACTGCGCTTGGTCCTTGCTCGGGCGCCCGTAATAGAACCAGCCAACTATTGAGAGCTGCAGCAGCACGGGTAGTTGATAATTTCCAGCCCGTTTCATCGAGAATATTCAGGGCGGGCCCAAGGCGCGCCAATAAAGCCCGTGTACGACGTGCAGCTAAACGATCCTGGGCGACCAAAGCGATCTTGGTTTTACCAGCCCTCACTTGCTCTTCAACGCTGCGGGCTGCAGCCCAGGCTAGCTCTTCAAAACTGCGCGCCGAAATTAAGCGCCAATTTTTTATGGGCGCATGCGCTAAATTCTGCGCAATTTGTTCGGCTATTTGGGTTTCATGGTCTTGCTTAAACTGATCTAAGGAGATTGAAGTAAGTGCTTCGGGCCACAAGGCTACAGCTTGCCAAGCCATCTCAATTTGTACAACTACAGCATACTGTGCATAATTATCCAAAAACGCTTGCACCATATCTTGTTCAATGGGTTTAGCTTCAGCGGTTTGCACCCAAAGCAGGGGCCGTGTACAGGCCGCCTGCCCTGCGCTGCCTAATTCTTTCGCTGCTTGTAAGTGCGCTGCCATGGCAAAATGCCGCCGAAATATCGGATCACCTACGCCACTTAAATAACGCCAAAAGTTCAGTAACACTTGTGCCTCTTTATCAACCACTTGGCGCGCTAAGGCCGGGTATGCTGCAGCCAAGGCTTTTTCTAAGATAGGCTCTAGGGTTGCCAACCAGGTGGCGGAATTTTGCGTTGATAAATCAAGCGCTTTTTGTAACTCGGGCAAAGCAGCTGCCGATAAGGTATCGCAAGCCTCAATAATGGCTTGTGCCAAACCCCAAGTACCGGCTTCACTATCAACGGTAAACCAGGCTTGTAATTGCGGGTGTTTCTTGAGGGTGGAATACACGGCCAACCATCGCTTCAACACATTTTGTGCTGGTGGTAAAGACCAAATTTTGGGAGCGGTCTCTAACCAATCGGAGGTACTCATCACCTGGGGTAAGAATGCAATTTCAGGATGCGCATGCGTACTTAAATCGCTCGGTCGATACTGCTCAAGTGCCGCCCGTAAACCCGTTACGGGCCCTGCCGTACTTAATACAACTAAAGGTCGTTGGCCTGTTTGCACCGCGCACTGCCAAATCCCTTTTGCTAAGGCCTCTAAAGCAGTGCTATTGGGTGGCACTTGCCATGCATAAATGCCAGTAGCCTTGTCAACTACGGGCATTACTAAGTGGGGAAAGGGTTGGTTCATTAAATGCTAATATAAGCGCTGTAACGCTATCCACCTATCTATTGAAGGAATTTTCATGAGTGCCGGCATTAAACATGTGAGTGATGCATCTTTCGAACAAGATGTGCTGAAATCGGACAAACCTGTACTGCTGGATTTTTGGGCAGAATGGTGCGGGCCTTGCAAAATGATTGGCCCCATTTTAGAAGAACTTTCCCAGGAATATGGCGATAAATTGCAAATTGCCAAGATGAATGTTGATGAAAATCAAGGGGTTCCAGCCCAATTTAATATTCGTGGCATTCCCACCCTAATTCTCTTTAAAAACGGGGCTGTTGCTGCCCAAAAGGTCGGGGCACTGGCAAAATCGCAAATGACCGCGTTTATCGATAGTCATATATAAAGTCTGTGCTTTCATTAGCTCACCCATTGATCCAATCAGGGCTGAGCTAATGAAATACTATTTTTCCGGTTATTTGCCTTTTTTAGTGTAGTATTCATTCTCAATAGCGCTGTTATTCAATACGGCCTCCCCTGCAGCTCATCCCTCCCCCCATAGTTTCTTTTTAAGCTCTCCCCCTCCCTAAATCGCGTTTTCCTGATTTCCACTTAATTACTCTGATTTACCCACCAAAAATCTATGCAACTTACTGAACTTAAAGTCCTCCACGTTTCCGCCCTGCTTGAAATGGCAGCTAGCCTTGAAATTGAAAATACCCAGCGGATGCGCAAACAAGAGTTGATGTTTGCGATTCTTAAAAAACGCGCTAAAACGGGTGAATCTGTTTTTGGTGATGGTGTGCTTGAAGTGTTGCCTGATGGCTTTGGTTTCTTGCGCTCACCCGAATCGTCATACATGGCTTCGCCAGATGATATTTATATTTCACCGGCGCAAATTCGTCGCTTTAACCTGCATACCGGTGATGGTATTGAAGGTGAAGTACGCACGCCAAAAGATGGTGAGCGCTACTTTGCTTTAGTGAAGGTCGACAAAATTAACGGTCTTCCCCCCGAGGCGCTTAAAAACCGCATCATGTTTGAAAACTTAACTCCCCTACACCCGAATCGCACCATTCATTTAGAGCGCGATATTAAGGCAGAAGAAAATTTAACTGGGCGCATTATCGATATGATTTCGCCAATTGGCTTTGGTCAACGTGGTCTCATCGTGTCATCACCAAAGTCTGGTAAGACGGTGATGATGCAGCACATTGCCCATGCTATTTCAACCAATTTTCCGGACGCCATTTTAATTGTGCTTCTCGTTGATGAGCGCCCTGAAGAGGTGACCGAAATGCAGCGCTCCGTGCGCGGTGAAGTGGTCGCCTCTACCTTTGACGAACCCGCTGTACGACACGTACAAGTTGCTGAAATGGTGATTGAAAAAGCCAAGCGTTTAGTCGAGATGGGCAAAGATGTCATCATCTTGCTGGATTCGATTACCCGTTTAGCGCGCGCCTATAACACCGTGGTTCCTTCCTCTGGCAAGGTGCTCTCCGGTGGAGTTGATGCGAATGCCTTGCAACGCCCAAAACGCTTTTTC
>CAILUH010000126.1 GCA_903837335.1 uncultured beta proteobacterium
ACATTTAAATGTTACTTCACACCAATCATCAATCCAGACATCCTCGCGCGATTCCCGCACCCGCAGAATTAAATTGTGATTACGCAAATCTTCATTTGGCGTATCAAAGAAATACACTGTGCGTAAGCCTGTCGTAGCATTGTCAAGATGGGTAAAGTGGACTCCCTGTTTTTTACAGAAAATCATTAGCTTAGTACTGAGCTCATCAATCCGATTGCGCCGATCAAGGCCCGAGGGTTTGATCAAAATCTTAAATTCACGATTCGTTACCGACTTATGAACTCTTCCGGCCCGCTTCTTTTTCTCTTTTTTACTTAATTCTGGCACCACAGGCTGAACCGCAAATTTTGTCGATGGCGCAGCACTACGCGATGGCTTTTTAATACCAACTTTCTTTGCCGCCGACTTCTTGGCTGGCATTTTTTTTGCAGCTACTTTTTTCAAAGGTGATTTTTTCAAGGCTGGCTTTTTCATTGGGGCTTTTTTAGTTGCCGCTTTAGTCGATTTCGAAATCGTTTTTTTAATCATGATGTAATCCTTTGTGGTTTTTTCTCAATTTAATTAAATGGGATATTCAGAATATTCGTTTCTCCCGAAGCATCTGGGGCTTGTAAACGAATTGGCTTCTCAGATCCGGGGCCAGAAAGAGGCCTACCCAAAACAGTAATAGCATCGGGATCTGGTGCTGGCCCTCTATTCAATTGACCAGGCTTTGGGCCATATGCGTTAGCTGGCTCTGCAACAGCCGGAACCAGGGGCTGATTGTTGATTTGATCCAATTGCTGAGAGTTTAAAGCCGGCATCAATTGATTTTGTGCCATGGTCTGGTTATAAAGCCCAAACGAGCACGTTATGGCGGTTAATACAGTCATTATTCGCCCTCTCCATTTATTTCTTTTTTGCCTCCCCTGCACCATTGCTACCCTTTACTGTGATCTGAAAATATACCTACTTACGCCCCTTTTTGTTACATGGGAAAACCCTACTAACTATATGCAATTAGCCAACTTCAGTCAATATAACGGAAACAGCTTACTATCCCCTCTAACTATAGTTACCTTTATCTCTAATTTCATGCTCGAACTATTCTTAGATCCCAATGCCTGGATCGCCTTTTTAACCCTTTCAGCCCTTGAAATAGTCCTGGGTATCGATAACATCATCTTTATCAGCGTCTTAGCCAATCGGCTACCCATCGAAATGCAAAGTCGGGTGCGCCAATTTGGGCTTTTATTTGCCCTGCTAACGCGGGTTTTATTATTGCTCAGCCTATCCTGGGTAATGGGGCTTACTTTTCCCCTTTTCACAGCGCTGGGTCACGCTATTAGCGGGCGTGATTTTATTTTATTGGCCGGTGGCTTTTTCCTACTCTGGAAAGCGTCAAAAGAAATCTATTTAGAGGTCGAAGACAAAGAAGCGACAGACACTAGCGCCCATGATAAAACGCAAATACCCATTACTGCAGCGCAAAAACAAAAAGTCTTTTGGGGTGCAGTCCTCCAAATTGGTATTCTTGATATCGTTTTCTCACTTGATAGCGTAATTACCGCAGTCGGCCTAGTTGATGATGTGGCTATCATGATTGCGGCCGTTTTAGTCTCGATTGCCGTGATGCTCATTGCGGCTAAACCGATTGGTGATTTTGTGCAACAACACCCATCAATCAAGGTGCTGGCCCTATCATTTCTCACCGTCGTCGGCGTGGTTCTTATCTCCGAAGGGATGGGAGTCCACCTTCCCAAAGGCTACGTGTATGTTGCCATTGGCTTTTCTTTGGTGGTTGAGCTTTTAAATATACGCGCTCGCAAGAAAAAGCAACGATAAATACAGCTGGTCAATTTAAATACTAAAAAACGAAACGCGCCAATAAATTTTTTAATTGGGCGGCAACTTGGGCAAGCTCAACCGATGATTTCTGCACATCAGCCGAACCGATAGTCGTATTTTTTGATGCTTCAGCTACCGATTTAATGGTTTCTGCAATAACTGAAACACCAGAAGCGGAATTAGAGACATTGCGAACAATTTCATTAGTTACAGTAGCTTGCTCTTCTACAGCGCTGGCAATCGTATTTAAAATATCATCAATTTTTGCAATGATGTCAGATATATCCTTAATTGATGCTTGGGTTTCTTGAGTATCGCCCTGAATTGCATCAATATAGGTTGAAATTTCATTGGTGGCTTTAGTAGTTTGTTTGGCTAGCTCTTTAACCTCATTTGCCACCACCGCAAAGCCTTTGCCCCACTCGCCCGCTCTAGCTGCCTCAATCGTTGCGTTAAGTGCTAATAAATTAGTTTGCTCAGCGATCCCTGAAATAACCTTGAGCACTTGACCAATTTCAACGCTACTTTCGCTTAGCTTGCTCATCTTCACGCTGGTGTTTTTGGCGGTATCAACTGCCTGATGGGCTACCTTGGAAGCCTCGGCGGTATTAATCGAAATTTCGCGAATACTCGAGCTAAACTCCTCCATTGCAGTTGCAACTGTTTGGGTATTTTCACTAACCTGCGCAGATGACTTCGATACTTCAGAGGCTTGTTCTGCGGTTTCCTCGGCAGCCGCACTCATTTGGGTGCTAACTGCAGCCAGCTCTTCAGCAGAACTACTGACCACTAAGGTATTTTCATTAATGTCTTGTAAGGCCTTTTTTAAATTTGCCTGCAACGTTTGAGTCGACAAAGCAATGCGCCCAATGACACCAGAATGATCTAAATTACTAATCAGGTTATTAAACTTTGATTCTGCCAAATTACTAATCGCATTTTTTAATTCAGTTAGCGGATTAATAATGGATCGACGTAATAAGTAGCCGACAAAAATGCTGATACCAATGGTTAATAGAATGATCGCAATGGTGGTGTAAACCACCGTACTTTTAATCGCTTGTGCCTCTTCATATCTGCCTTTAGCGCTCACTAACTTGAGGTTAATAAATTCATCTAGTGAACCTAATGCTTTATGTTCTAGCGCCATATATTCTGGACCAAAAACAATTTTATTCGCACTAGCAGGTGCTTGAGCGTAAGCAGCAATAATTGTATCTACCTGCTTTAAATATAAATCCATATACAAATTTACTTCGTCAAACTTTTTTTGCACTATTGGGCGTGAAATAGTCTTGCTGGCCTCAACTAGCGTTTTTTTAATCAAGTCTTTCTGAGTAGCAATCTTCGCTTTAATTTCATTCTGATATTTATTCAGATCTTCTTTGCCAAGTACAGTTGGCGCTAATAAATATTGGCTAACATCTTGGCCAATATTGAGTACTTCTACCTTCACTTCTTTAGCAGAACTAACACCTAAAGTGCTTTGCAAATAAAGCCACTCGGAATCTTGCCCTAAAACGCCATAGTTATAAATCGATATTCCGCCTAAAATTGCGGTCATAAAAATGATTACTGAAAAGCCAATTGTTAGCTTCGCTTTGAGGGTCAATTTTTCAAATTTGCTGTATATAGACATATTTATTTTTGCGCCAAAAACGATAAATTAGCTAAAGGATAGCGCACTTTGCCCCAAGACCCCTATTCCCTGAAGCTGGGGTCCTGCCGATCGAGCATTCGCAATAAGGCTGGCCACTCCATTAGGCCATAGGGTCGGCGCGTCGAGGGTTGGTAATTTTGATAAGTCTCTTCGATAACCCGCTCTGGCACTGGGCTGAAAGGCGTATTACAGGCCATGGCAGCTAATTGGGAACGGCACGATAACTCTAGCCGATGCATCCAATTAAACGCCTCACCAATCGTTTTACCTGCCGTAAGCAAACCATGATTGCGTAAAATCATCGCTTCAGCAGAACCTAAGTCTGCTATCAAACTAGCCTGCTCGGCCCGATCTAATACCACTCCCCAATAGTCATGATAGGCAATGTGATGAAAACGCATTGCGGTTTGTGTCAGGGGCAATAAACCGCATTGTAAAGAGGCCACCGCCAAACCAGCAGGAGTATGAGTATGAATCACACAATCAATTTCCGGACGCGCGACATGAACCGCACTATGCAAAATATATCCTGGCTTGTTAAAGCCATAATTAAGCGTACCAAAATTCGGCGTATATAAAACCGCACCAGCATGATTAATTTTCAACATGCATGACGCTGTCATTTCCTCATACATCATGCCGTAAGGGTTCGTTAAAAAAGCATCAGGCTCGCCAGGCACCCGTAATGTAACGTGGTTAGCCATCATGTCAGACATTCCGTAATGTGCTAATAAACGGTAGCAGGCAGCAATATCAACCCGTGCTTGCCACTCTTCGCTAGACACTTGACCTTGAATCGAGGCAATCGATAAGCGACCGGCATTAGTCATCTCGGTTTACCAACTGCTACTCTTAAAATTTGTCTATCTAGGAATCTCATGGCACTAAGTTTAGGAGTGGTTGTTGCTGCATAAAATGGCTCAAATTAGTAAAAAACAGATCCTCAACGCGTTGCGCATTCCCCTGCGAATGACCAGCTGAATGGGGAGTGACAATTACATTATCACTATTCCATAAAGGCGAATCAAGTCTTAATGGCTCAAACTCAAAAACATCCAAATACGCTCCGCCCAAGCCACCTGTCTGCAATGCGGCAACTAAATCGGCCTCAACAATCATTTCACCTCGTGCCACGTTAATGATGTGTGCACCACGGGGCAGTCGACTTAAAGCCGCCGCATCGATTAGTCGCTTAGTTTCCGCGCTCAAAGGGCATGCCAAAATAAGCCAATTGGCTCGCGGCAATACAGTCGCTAGGGCTGAAATCGGGTGTACTTTTACGCCGGGGCTTTCACCTACAGGCAGATTAAAACGCATCACCTCGCAATGCACACCTAAAGCCTGAAGTAATGCTGCAATCTTCTGCCCTATTGCTCCCCAGCCCACTATGACTGCCGTCTGTCGTTCAAGATCCGCTGGTAGGTCATCAGCCATTAAAGACCGCCACTGGCGCTGGGCCTGATTTTTAGCCATTTTAGGAAAATGTCGGGCTAGCGCCAAGATTCCAGCCAAAGCAGACTGAGCCACAATCGCTGCATTTGCTCCCGCCGAGGTCGTGACCATGCGCCGCTGCTTTAGTAAAGTTGAGAAAATCGGTCGATCACTGCCTGCTGAATGCGTATGCACCCACTGCAATGAAGGAGCATTAAGCAATAAATCATAAAAATGTTGGGTTGCTGGTTCAAGCTCAAATTTACTTGATAAGCCAGTTACATCACGGGAAATAAAAGCACAGTCGAAATCGACTCCCGGCCGATTATCATCTGCTAGCACTATTTGATAGGACTGCCCAGCAAAAATAGCAGGAAACCGGTCTTTCAGTCGTTGTGCGGCATTAGTAGAAAGTAAAATTCTCATTAAGTTAGCACCGCGATAACTTAGTCGATCACAATTTTTGCTTTTTCAACCACATTTGCCCAACGCTTTTGTTCGGCACGAATAAACACATCAAACTGTTCTGGTGTATCGCCTACTAAAATTGCGCCATCATCCAGCATTTTTTTGGAATCATCTTTTGATTTCAAGGCCTTGGCAATTTCTTTTTGTAACTTATCAATAATCGGTTTAGGCGTACCAGCTGGAGCCATAATCCCGTACCACTGCGAGGTTTCAACCCCCTTGTAACCCAATTCAATTAAAGTCGGCACTTGGGGCAACGTGCTCGAGCGCGCTAGCGAACCTACTGCTAGAGGCACTAAAGCGCCGCCCTTAATTTGCCCAATTAAAGATGGTAAGCCATTAAAAGTTGCTTGTATCTGGCCGCCAATCAAATCCGTTAGCATTGCGCCAGAACCCTTATAGGGCACATGCACCAAATCAATTCCTGCTACTGAGGTGAAATATTCCATCGCCAAATGCCCAGCACTCCCATTACCAGCCGAACCATAATTAATCTTGCCAGGATTTTTTTTCGCGTCTGCAACCAGGTCAGCTAAGGTTTTATAGGGACTTGCTTTGCTTACTGCTATTACATTAGGAACTTTAGCAATCAGGGTGATCGGCACAAAATCTTTGTTTGGGTCATAAGGTAATTTTTTGCCAAAAAGTGCTGGATTGACAGCCAAGGTACCAACGTGGCCCAATATCAGGGTGTACCCATCGGGTAGCGCACGTTTTACTTCTTCCATGGCAATATTGCCTGCTCCGCCAGGCTTATTTTCAACAAAAACAGATTGCCCCAATTGCGTCGTTAACGCATTTGCTACTGACCGGGCAATAATTTCAGAAGTACCGCCGGTTGCAAATGGCACGACCAAGCGGATGGATTTATCAGGATAAGCGCCTTGACTCGCGAGCGCATAAAAGGCTAAGCAGAATCCTAAGGACCATTTCTTATTTTTTTTCAGCATTTTTTTAAATGAATTTTTTACCATGGCAAAGGAGATAATACGGGTTTTAATCCCGCCTGAGTAATCATCGGGACCGCTTGTTTTGACGCTAGAAATGCAATTAAATCGCGTGCTGCGTTAAGGTTGTTTCGATTACTGGTAATGCCAGCTGAGAATAATACAGTTTGCTGAACTTCTCCTGGAAGTTCGCCAATGAACTCGATTCCCCCAATGGGAATCAATTCGCTTAACTGTTGAAACCCTAAATCAGCTTCCCCCCGAGCTACGACGGTGCCTACCCGCTCGCTATAAATTTTTTTAGCAGTCAGCTGCATTTGCTCGGCGATACCAAGTTGCATAAATAGAACCGTAGACAAATAAGTTCCGCTTGCGCTCGCCGAATAGGCAACAGATTTAGACGCTAAAAGTGTTTTTTTCAAGGCCTCAACAGTACTGATATCTGGTTTAGAAGCACCTTTACGAACTGCTGCTCCAATTACTGAAGCGACTAAATCGACTTTCGTGCCAGCCTCAACCTGGCCGCTTTTAATAAAAGCATCTAGGGCAGGCGAAGCTAAAATAAGAATATCAAAACGCTCGCCACGGGAAAGTCTTGATGGGATCGAATCAGGAGCAGAGCCCATCGAAGACCCATTCGAAATGATCACTTTGTTTGCTGATTGTTTTTCATAAATAGGTGCTAATGTAAGCAATGCTTCAGCAAAAGCGCCGGATGTAATTACATGAATCTCAGCAGCAAAAACACCGCCGCTTAAAAATAGTGTGGCAACAAAAAAGATTACAAGTTGTTTTAAGTCTCGGTATAGCTTGATGTTCAAAAACATCTTATGGCTGCGCAATAAACTCTTCACACCAGGCGGAGTAACTGTTTAACCAGTCTTTAAAAGTACCTTTGCCACCCCTTCCCGACCCACAACCTGATAATTTATTGCCCTCAAGGGTATAGCTGCCAGAACCCTGTTGATACGCAATTTGAATCTGTTTGCCATCCATTGATAAGGTACCGACA
>CAILUH010000127.1 GCA_903837335.1 uncultured beta proteobacterium
ATAGGCTCGGCAACAGAATCTTCTGCTAATTGTCGTAACCTGGCCAAAATTTCAGCCGATACTTCAATCGGACTTTTATCGCCTGCAACTGTTCTAAGCTTGAGCATGCCAGGCTGGTCAACAAAGTCGTAAGGCGCATTTTCTAATTGCGCCACATCCCCTACTCCGCGCCCCATATACCGCTTAACTGAAACTACGGTATTTTTAGGATCCGCAATTAAATGCTCCAAAGCCTCAAAACCCGCTTGCGTTTGCCCATTTGGTAAATAACGCACGACCGAAGGCAATAATTCGCGTCCCTGCGCATCTACTAAAATTTGTGGCAGGGCATTGCGCACCAAAGCAACTAGGGAATTTGTTGTACCTAAATCAATTCCAATCGCAACGCGCCGCTGATGCGGAGCTAGCGACATCCCAGGTTCAGCGATTTGTAAAAGTGCCATAAATAATTGTCAGTATTCTTAATTAAAGCTGGAGTTGCTCATGCTAAATCGGCAGTGACATCGTCGAGCTCGGTAGCAAATTTATCGATAAACAATAAACCACGTAACAGCTCTGCTGCGCGAATATAGTTTCCAGCCCGATCAATTGCCTCGATTAGTTCTGTAATAGTAGCTTGATAAGACACATCTACTTCTGCACTTAAATCAGCCAAAGCAATTAAATCATCTTCATGCTCTTCTAATTTTTCTCGCCACGCAATTTGTTGTAATAAAAATGCTGCTGGCATAGCTGTATTCGTTTCTAATTGCGCATCTACACCATGTAATTCGCATAAGTAAAGGCCGCGTTTAATCGGATTTTTTAAAGTTTGATATGCCGTATTGGCTAAGGTAGCCATCTGCATTGCTAAACGTTGCTCGCTATCTGTTCCACGAGCATGACGATCTGGATGAACTTCTTTTTGTATCGCCAAATAGGCTTGATCGAGCCCAGCCAAATTCACTTGGAATTGCGGAGTCAAACCAAAAAACTGGAAGTAATTATCAGACGCGGAAAGATTCGCCACAACCACACTCGTCTTTCACGTTTGGATTTTGGAACTTAAACCCCTCGTTCAAACCCTCACGCACAAAATCAAGCTGGGTACCATCGATATAAGCCAAACTCTTTGGATCTACAAACACCTTAACGCCATTCGATTCAAACATTTGATCTTCAGGCGCCGCCTCATCTACATATTCAAGCTCATAAGCCAAGCCCGAACAACCCGTAGTACGCACACCTAAACGCAAGCCACAGCCTTTGCCACGCTTTTCAATGTTATGAACTACGTGGGCTGCTGCTTTTTCAGTGAGAGTGATCGCCATTTGCTTTTACCTAATTTATGCCGGGTGTTTATCTTTGTAATCTTTAACAGCGGCTTTAATTGCATCTTCAGCCAAGATCGAGCAATGAATTTTAACGGGAGGCAAAGCCAATTCTTCAGCGATTAATGAATTTTTAATTTCCAGCGCCTGATCTAAAGTCTTCCCTTTGACCCATTCGGTCACTAACGATGAAGAGGCGATGGCAGAGCCACAGCCATAAGTCTTAAATTTTGCATCTTCAATAATGCCCTGCTCGTTCACCCGAATTTGTAACTTCATCACATCTCCACAGGCTGGAGCACCCACCATACCCGTGCCGACTTGATCGTCGCCTTTAGTAAAGGAGCCCACATTGCGGGGATTTTCATAATGATCGATTACTTTGTCGCTATATGCCATGTTATTTCCTTAATTAGTGAGCAGCCCACTGAATGGTACTGATATCAATTCCGTCTTTAAACATTTCCCATAAAGGCGAAAGCTCACGTAAACGGGCAATTTTTTCTTTCACCAATTGAATCGTGAAATCAACTTCCTCTTCGGTGGTAAAACGGCCAATCGTAAAGCGAATTGAACTGTGCGCTAATTCATCATTACGCCCTAAGGCACGCAATACATACGATGGCTCAAGTGAGGCTGAAGTACAAGCCGAGCCTGAAGAGATGGCAATATCTTTTAAAGCCATCAACATCGATTCACCTTCGACATAATTAAAGCTAATATTTAAATTATGGGCTACGCGCTGATCCATGTCGCCATTCACATAGACTTCCTCAATATCTTTCAATCCAGCTAGTAAACGATCACGCAAAGCCCGAATCCGTTTATTTTCTTCAATCATTTCAATGCGCGCAATTCGAAATGCTTCGCCCATGCCAACAATTTGATGAACCGGTAAAGTGCCTGAGCGCATGCCGCGCTCATGACCACCACCATGAATTTGCGCC
>CAILUH010000128.1 GCA_903837335.1 uncultured beta proteobacterium
CGTGATCTTGCCCCGGGCGAGCGGTGTACTGTTTTAATTGGTAAAGATACGCGAATTTCTGGTTATTTACTCGAGGCTGCTCTTGAAGCAGGCTTTTCGGCTGCTGGTGTTGATGTCAGTTTGTGCGGCCCGATGCCGACCCCTGCCGTTGCTTATTTAACGAATGCCTTACGCCTTTCTGCAGGTATTGTCATTTCGGCTTCGCATAATCTCTATCAAGATAACGGCATTAAGTTTTTCTCTGCACAGGGCGGCAAAATATCAGACGAATTTGAATTGGCGATTGAAGCGCTATTAGAAGAGCCAATGGGGTGTGTTAGCTCAGAGCATTTAGGTCGGGCATTTAGACTTCGTGATGCGGCTGGCCGTTACATTGAATTTTGTAAATCAACCTTCCCCAATAATTTGAATTTACGGGGTATGAAAATTGTGGTTGACTGTGCTAATGGCGCTGCTTACGATGTAGCGCCTAATGTCTTTCATGAATTAGGCGCTGAAGTGATTTCCATTGGAATTGAGCCGAATGGTCGCAATATTAATGATCAGTGTGGGGCTACTGCACCTGCTGCTTTAATCGCAAAGGTGCGCGAGACAGGCGCCGATATTGGGATTGCCCTGGACGGGGATGCCGATCGATTGCAAATGGTCGATGCTAGTGGACGCCTATTTAATGGCGATGAATTACTTTATGTTTTAGCTAAAGATCGGCTCGATCGTGGCATGCAAGTGGGCGGAGTGGTAGGCACGCTCATGACAAACTTAGCAGTTGAAAATGCCCTGCGTGCTTTGGGTCTTGATTTTGAGCGCGCGCAAGTTGGCGATCGTTATGTTTTGGAACGACTGAAACAAAAACAATGGTTATTGGGCGGGGAGGGTTCGGGCCATTTACTCTGTTTAGATCACCATACCACTGGGGATGGCACCATTGCGGCTTTGCAGGTTTTAGCGGCAATGCGGCAAAAGAAACAAAGCTTGGCGCAATTGCTTAGTGCGCTAACAATTTTTCCTCAGGTACTCATCAATATTCGCACCCCAGCTAATTATCGTTGGCAAGACGACACTGAACTACAGGCCAAGATAGCTTTAACCGAGAGCGCTTTAGGCCAGCGTGGGCGGGTCTTAATCCGTCCCTCGGGTACCGAACCGGTTTTGCGGGTTATGGTGGAGGCTCAAGACGCAGCTTTAGCGCAAAGTAGCGCAGAACAGATTGCTGCTGTAGTTCCTAAAGAAGCTTAATAAATTTTTAAGATTATATTATAAGTATTTGATTTATATACTTATTTAATAATTAAAACGATTCTATTTTGATTGTCATAAAAAGGTCATATGGAAGTCTTATGCTTGCGGAGATGTTTCAGTTTCATCAGCTCACTTAAGCTCTCCTAAAGGACCAATTAATAATGCATATTTTGCTCAAAAAAGCCATCACAGTAGGTGCAGTGGTTTCTGCCACGGCCTTTTCAGTGTCCGTTTTCGCGCTAGATATTACCGGCGCCGGCGCAACCTTTCCTTATCCTGTTTATGCGAAATGGGCCGAAGCGTATAAAGCTAAAACCGGCAATGGCATGAATTACCAGTCGATTGGTTCGGGTGGCGGCATTAAGCAAATCAAGGCTAAAACCGTTGACTTTGGTGCA
>CAILUH010000129.1 GCA_903837335.1 uncultured beta proteobacterium
CCAGATGCACCGCGTTTGCAAACCGAATTAGCGCGTTTACGTGAACGCGGCGCGCAGTTTGTCGCCATGGAGGTTTCATCGCATGCCCTTGAACAGCAGCGCATTGCTGGTGTGGAATTAACGGCTGCCATTTTTACTAATTTAAGTCAAGATCATTTGGACTATCACGGCAGCATGGCCGAATACGGTGCAGCAAAAGCCACTTTATTTCAGCAGGCCGGTTTGCAGTATGCAATCATTAATTTAGACGATCCATTTGGTCGCGAGCTAGCTATGCAATTGTTGGCTAAAGATCCCAGCAAAGAAAATCTTGAAGTGTGGGGATATGGATTAAGTGCCAAGGCTTTTGCCGGCTTTGAAAAATGGGCTAGTCGCTTAAAACGGGTCTATGCGCAAAATACTCAACTACAGCAAGCAGCTTACAGCACCGAGTTTGTCAGCGAAGTTGACCCGCCAGAAGTTATTTCAGCGGCCGTCATTGGTGAATTTAATCTCAGTAACTATTTGGCAGTTTGGACCACCCTACGGGCTTTGGGTTTTCCTGCGACCGAAGCCAGCTTGCGTTTAAGTCGAGTGCAACCCGTACTGGGCCGCATGGAGTTAATGTCCTTATCCAAATCGCGTCAAGCACAGGGACCTTTAGTTATTGTGGACTATGCCCATACACCCGATGCACTGAGCAAAGCATTACAGGCCTTACACCCCCTGGCGGCAAAGCGAGGCGGTCAATTGTGGTGTGTATTTGGCTGTGGCGGAGACCGAGATCAGGGTAAGCGGGCAAAAATGGGACACGCGGCGTTTGCAGCGGCTGATCACATTGTTATAACGAGCGATAACCCGCGCTCAGAAGATCCAGAAAAAATTATTGCCATGATTTTGGGCGGGATGCCATCGACCACCAGTAAGTCGGGATCAACCATACTCAGTATTGCTGATCGTGCAGCAGCAATTTTGGCTACTGTGCGCAATGCGCAAATGAATGATGTCATTCTAGTGGCTGGCAAAGGCCATGAATCAAGCCAAGAAATTCGTGGCAAGCGCGTAGAGTTTTCTGACCAAGCTCATATTCAATTGGCTTTAGGAGATCGAACTTGAGCCCGGTAATGACGAATTTAGCAGCAATTCATGCCATGCTACCAAGCAGTCGCTTGTTAAATATTTCGCCGGAGGCTGCTGAGCAGCTGGCAATTCAGTCCATTGGCAGCGATAGTCGTCACATTACGAAAGGTGAATTATTTGTGGCCTTGAGTGGCGAGCGATTTAATGCGCATCAATTTCTAGGCGAAGTACATCAAGCTGGTGCAAGCGCAGCATTAATTAGTGAGAGCGAAAAATGCCCTGATGATTTTCCTGCTGTTTGTGTTAGTAATACCCGTTCTAGTTTAGGTGAGCTAGCGCAAGCATGGCGCGGCCAATATGATTTACCGCTGGCCATAGTGACTGGCAGTAATGGCAAAACGACTGTTAAGGAAATGATTGCAGCCATTTTTAAAACAGCAGCGGGTGATGCCAAAGTGTTAGTAACCCATGGTAATTTGAATAATGACATTGGTTTACCGTTAACCCTTCTACGCTTACGTCCTGAACACGTTTTAGCCGTCATTGAGTTGGGTATGAATCATCCAGGCGAAACAGCACAATTAGCAGCACTTGCGCAAGCCACAATCGCCATCATTAATAATGCACAGCGAGAGCACCAAGAATTTATGAGTAGCGTGGCTGCTGTGGCTGAAGAGCACGCTGCCGTTCTGGCAGCTTTACCGGCAAATGGGACTGCAGTTTTTCCTGCCGACTCCGAATTTACTCCCCAGTGGCGTCGAGCGGCACGTACTTGCAAAGTCATTGATTTTGTATTGCAGGGCGATAAGCCAGTTGCTGCTGCAGTAATGGGGCGGCTTTTAGAGAGTGGCGCATTAGCAATAAAAACTGCCCAAGGGGAAATTGAGGTGCGCTTAGC
>CAILUH010000130.1 GCA_903837335.1 uncultured beta proteobacterium
GCTATCACCACCTGACCCGGGGCATTGAAATTGACCGCCTCAACCACTTCATTCGTCAAGGCACTCGCCTCAGCGCAGACCGCTTGCACTTGGGATCCATCTAAACCTAAAATCGCTGCCATAGTTCCTGTGCCTAAGGGTACTGCGGTTTGCATCGCCTCAGCACGGTAGCGCACGAGTGGCACAGCATCTTGAAAGGAAATGACTTCGGCAGCAACTAAAGCGGAATATTCACCTAAGCTATGGCCAGCAACAAATGCGGGCTTTACACCGCCAGTTGCTAACCAAGCGCGATAACAGGCAACGCCAGCCACTAACATCACCGGTTGCGTATTGGTTGTCAGCGCCAGAGCTTCAGCTGGACCAGCAGCAATTAATTGCGTGAGATCTTCACCGAGGGCTAGCGATGCTTCAGCAAGCGTAGCCTGCACTTCGGGACGATCGGCAAGCGAGTTCAGCATGCCCACTGATTGTGACCCCTGGCCTGGAAAAACGAATGCAAATGTCATTAAATAAAGATCCGCTTAATATTTTAGGACTACTGCGCCCCAAGCAAAACCGCCGCCAACACCCTCTAACAAAAGATGCTGACCGCGCTGAATTTGACCGTTGCGAATCCCAAAGTCTAAAGCCAATGGAATTGAGGCAGCAGACGTATTGCCATGCTCCGCAACAGTCACAATCACCTTATCCATCGATAACCCTAATTTCCGCGCCGTGCCTTCCATAATGCGAATATTAGCCTGATGCGGCACCAGCCAATCAATTTGTTCAGGCTTTAATTGTGCGCGCTCCAAAGCTTCATGGGCCACCTGCTCTAAAACCTTAACGGCAAATTTAAACACCGCTGGACCATCCATGGTTAAGAATGGGGTACCTTCGATGCCGCCGGCTATTGCGCGACCGGGTACACACAAAATAGCGCGTTGCCTGCCGTCCGCATGCAGGGCCGCAGCTAAAATACCGGGCTCATCTGCAGCCTCTAGTACCACTGCACCTGCACCATCACCAAATAAAACGCAGGTCGTACGATCATTAAAATCTAAGATACGGGAAAAAATTTCTGCCCCAATGACTAAAACCTTGCGGTACGTGCCGGCACGAATAAATGCATCGGCAATGGCGAGTGCGTAGGTAAAGCCAGCACATACTGCTTGCACATCAAACGCCGCGCAGCCATTATGAGCACCTAGTTTGTCTTGGATCACACAAGCTGTACTTGGGAAACCACCCAAATGATCTGGAGTTGAGCTGGCCAAAATAATTAATTCAATTTGATCGGCGTGAAGATTAGCATCGTGCAAAGCAGCCTGTGCCGCGAACATGCCTAAGTCACTCGTTAATTCAGTGTCAGCGGCAAAATGGCGCGCCGAAATACCGCTGCGCGTGTGAATCCACTCATCACTTGTCTCTATTCCTACTTGCGCTAAACGTGCAGCTAAATCATGATTGCTTAAGCGCTGTGCAGGTAAATAACTTCCTGTGCCTGCAATGCGCGAGTAAAAGGACCTTGGGGTCATTGCATCACCTGCGCACTAAACGCTTCGGCAATGCGTTCAACCATGCGATTCTTGCCAGCTTCATATGCACGCTCAAGAGCGGCAGCAAACGCAAGACGGTCGGCCGAACCATGACTCTTAATCACGCAACCGCGCAAACCGAGCAGCACTGCACCGTTATAACGCCGATGATCTACCCGATTTTTGACGCGCACTAAGGGCAGCATGGCACACAAGGCCATGAGCTTGGTTAACCAAGAGCGATTAAATTCTGTGCGGATCATGCCAGTCATCATTTTTGCCAGCCCTTCGCTTGCCTTCAAAACAATATTACCAACGAAGCCATCGCAAACGACGATATCCACAGTGCCTTTAAAAATATCATTGCCCTCGACATTGCCAAAGAAGTTTAACTGGCTATTACGCAATAATTCGCCAGCTTCCTTCACGACCTCATTGCCCTTAATCACTTCCTCACCAATATTCAGTAACCCAATGGTTGGCGAAGACTTACCATCAACTACACGTAACATCACATCAGCCATTTGCGCAAACTGCAATAAATTAATCGGCAAACAATCGGCATTAGCGCCCAAATCGAGCACTGTAGTACCAGTACCTAATTCATTGGGTATGGCTGTAGCAATCGCCGGGCGATCAATACCATCGAGGGTTTTCAGCAGATAACGCGAAATAGCCATTAAAGCGCCAGTGTTTCCAGAAGAAATAACCGCTTCGGCTCGACCTTCTTTTACTTGCTCAATGGCGAGACGCATCGATGAATTTTTTTTACGCCGCAAAGCAATCTCAATCGGATCATCCATTAGCACCACTTCGTTAGCAGCAACTATCTCAATCCGTGTCATTAACTCCGGTGCCGTCTTAGCTAACGCTTGCGCCAGTAACTGTGGGTTACCTACCAAGATAATATGGGCAGTGCTATGTGCTTGAAGAAAATCGAGAGACGCAGGCACCGTAACTGCTAGCCCATGATCTCCGCCCATTGCATCCACTGCAATCCTGACGTTTATCAGAGAATTCATGGGCGCTGGGGTTACCAAATTTGCTTAACCAAGAAAAAAGCGGCCAATTTAAAGCCGCTTCAATTGATTAAATGAAAAAATTAATCGTTCTTTGTTTTAACCACTTTCCGGCCACGGTAAAAACCGTTGGGGGAAATGTGATGACGCAAATGCGTTTCGCCGGTGGTTGCTTCAACTGCTAATGCACCAACGGTCAAAGAATCATGGGCGCGGTGCATGCCACGCTTTGAGGGGGATTTTTTATTCTGCTGAACGGCCATATTGGACTCCTAAACAAGGGGGCATTCTAGCATAAAAACGCCTCTAAATACGGGATTCTGGGCAATGATGGGCAGGCATTGAGGGCTCTACTAAACCCCGCCACGAGAGCTATTTCTTGATATTTTTCAATAACTTAAAGGGGTTTTCGGGCTCTGCAATTATGCCCAATAAGGGGCTTATGGAACAGCTGGCTTCAGGGTGTTTTGGCACCAAGGGCAAGGATAAAAGAATTTCATCTTCGATTAGCGCCAATAAGTCGAAATGGGTGCTGCTGACCAAGGGATCAAAAAGGTCATCTTCAATTGGATAGGCATCAGCAGCCGCTTCATTGGTAACAAAAATAAATAAGCGCTCTACATTCAATACATACTGAAAAGCCTGTAAACACCGCTGACACGTCATAGATACTTGCCCCTTGAGCTTCAAACGCAAAGTGTGCTCGAGAGCGCCGGCCTGGTTAGCCGTAAACTGGGTTTGGATTTGCCAATCAAAGCCATCATCTGGATTACTGATAACGAGCTCTAGAGCCACGCGGGGCAAGGCGCCTACTGACAACCTACCCTCACCATGGTAGGTCTGCAGCGCACAAAAATCCACCACCCGTAATGCTTGCGCAGTTGCAGAAAGTTCAACTTCAGGTAAAACTTGTTTACGATTCATCTCATCAGTCTAATTCAAGGCGCTATTTTTTATGACTAATTCCGTCGTTGCAACGCACCCAGCGCCAATCATTTTGGCCTCAAGTTCGCCGTATCGCCGTGAATTACTCACCCGTTTAGGCTTACCTTTTAGCTATCAAACACCTGCAGTTGATGAAACCCCTTTACCCCATGAAACTACCCTTGCTCTGGCCTTACGTTTGGCTGAGCTGAAAGCAAGGGCGATAGCGCAACAGAACCCGGGGGCATGGGTGATAGGCTCAGATCAGGTAGCTGATTTATTTGGCGCGGTATTAGGCAAACCAGGTAATTTTGAGCGGGCCTTAGCCCAATTGCAGTTGATGCGTGGCAATTCTGTCCAGTTTCATACGGCGCTATGTGTCATGCGCGACGGGCAGCACACGACCCTGAGCGTGCCAACCACGGTGCAGTTTCGCGATCTACCTGACGCGATCTTAGAGGCCTACTTACATACTGAGCAACCCTATGATTGTGCTGGTAGCGCAAAAGTAGAGGGTCTTGGCATAAGCCTACTTGAATCTGTGCAAAGTGACGACCCTACTGCCCTCATTGGTTTGCCACTCATTGCTTTAAGTGGCTTATTGCGTAATGCGGGCTTTGAACTGCCTGCAAAACCATTGGTACACAATCAATAAATGGCTATCGGTACACTTTTTCTTATCCCCAATACCTTGGGCACAGAAGATCGTCTCGAGCAATTGTCATGGGTTTTACCTGCAGCGACGATCACTCAAGCGGCTGAGTTGAAATACTGGATAGTCGAGAATGCCAAAACTGCGCGGGCTTTTTTAAAAGCCATTGATTCTGTTTCATCGCTCTGCACGCCATTGCAAGAATTAGTGCTGTTGGAATGGCGTGGCGCAGCGCAGAATGCAAAATATAATTCGCAAACACGGCCTGAAAGTTTGTTGCAAGCCTTAGTGGATGGGCACAACATGGGGCTTATGTCAGAAGCAGGCGTGCCTGGCGTAGCAGATCCTGGAGCCGAATTAATTTTGGCTGCGCATGGTTTGGGTGCAACCGTAAGACCCTTAGTTGGCCCTAGCTCGATTTTGTTAGGACTGATGGCAAGTGGTTTAAATGGCCAACAATTTGCCTTTCAAGGCTATTTACCCAATCAAAACCAAGAACGTATTACTCGCCTCAAGCAACTAGAAGCGGAATCACGGCGCTTGCAACAAACGCAAATTTGGATTGAAACACCCTATCGCAATGCTGCAATGTACGACGCTTGCCTGCAAGCATTATCTGCAGAAACCCGTTTATGTATTGGCGTCGATTTGAGTCTAGCGAGCGAATCGATTCATACTTACACGCTCTCAGAGTGGCGGAAACGATTTCCTAGTGAAAAAATGTCCAGTGAATTACAAAACCGTCCAGCGATTTTTTTATTATTGGCATAAAGGCGCAGCAAAAAACAAATGACTTATTTCAGGCTGGCATCTTTCATTAGCGCTTGACCCATTGAAGCGCCCATTTCTGCGCCAAATTTTTTAGCGACCCGTTCAGCAAAATTTTCTTTTAAGGTGTAATCCAAAACGTCTGGGGCCTTAAAAATATCGCGCGCGACTGAATCCACGCTACCAAAACCATCGGCTAGACCTAATTGAACTGCCTGCTCGCCATTCCATACTCGCCCGGAAAACAATTCTGCATTTTCTTTTAAGCGCGAGCCGCGGCCTGCTTTCACAACGGTAATAAATTGCTGATGGATTTGATCTAACATCGATTGCACCATTTCGACCTGCTTCGGATTTTCTTTGCTAAATGGATCGAGCATGCCTTTATTCGAGCCAGCTGTGATCAAGCGGCGCGAAATCCCCAATTTATCCATTAAACCAGTAAAGCCAAAGCCTTCCATGACCACGCCAATGGAGCCGATTAAGCTCGCTTTATCAACTAAGATTTTGTCGCCTGCTACTGCCACATAATATCCGCCGGAAGCACAAATATCTTCTACTACTACATAGAATGGTTTTTGCGGGTATAGAGCCCGTAAACGCCGAATCTCATCATTGATCATCCCAGCCTGCACTGGTGATCCGCCAGGGCTATTAATACGCAATATCACACCGACACTACTGGTATTTTCAAAAGCTGCGTCGAGGGCAGCGTTCACGTCGACTGCATTCGCTGTCGCAGCTGGTGAAATGATGCCGTCCAAACTAATTAAAGCAGTGTGCTTTTCAATATTCATCCCCCGTCCTGGTATATGTAAATCAAATACCTGGGTAATGATGCCAATAACTAACACCAGTAGCGCTAAGCGAAAAATGGTTTTCCAGCGCCTAGCTTTACGCGTTTCTTTTAAATTTTCAAGCAGTAAATGCTCAAGAGCCTGTCGCTCCCAGTTTTCCTTCTGATCCATCACCGCTGTACTTTCTTGGTTAAGTTTGCACTGTTTTCATACAAATGTTGCTTGCACCACTGTGCTAATTCGTGAACGTTATCAACGCAAATTAAGGCGTTGGTAGCGCGCAGCTCTTCTGGTGGATGAGCACCATAAGTCACGCCAACACTGTCAACTCCCGCATTTTGCGCCATGAATAAATCATGCGTGGTATCGCCAATCATTAACATGCGGCGCAATGGCACTTGCAAAATATCAGACAACTCTAACAGCATTGCTGGATTCGGTTTCGAGGCGGTTTCATCAGCAGTACGGCTAGCATGAAATAGTCCATCTAGTTGATGAAAATCTAATGAGCGATCTAAGCCACGACGTGATTTACCGGTTGCTACCGCTAATAAGAACCCTGCTTGGCGGAGGTGCTCGAGCAATTCACGAATCCCGATAAACAAATGTAATTCATGATCGCGGGCTAAATAATGAAACCGAAAACGCTCTACTAGTGCTGGATAACGTGCAGGCGCAATACTAGGTACAGCGCGCCGCAAAGAATCGTTGATACCCAAACCAATCACTGAGCTAGCTAAAGTATCGTTAGGCTCTGCTAAATCCAAATCTCGACAAGCCTGTTGGATACATTGCACGATGGTTGGAGCTGAATCCATCACGGTGCCATCCCAATCCCAGACAATTAAATCGTAACGTCGCTCGCGGTCCTGCTGCAGCATGTTGTTCAAACGGTCATTCCTTCACCAACCTAAAATTAAATAACTTCTCACTATACCGATTTGTCGCTTAGGGCGTTGCTACTTTGTCGTTGATGACTGTGCCGATCTTCAGCGCCTTTAATAAGGCGTTGAACTCGGCCGGCAGAGGCGACTCAATGCGCATTTTTTCGCCGGTGCGCGGATGAATAAAACCGACCAAATGGGCATGCAAATACAACCGTTTGGATTTTAAGCGGCGATCTTCCTCTTCTAGCCCATACTTATCATCGCCTAAGATCGGGTGGCCAATACGCTGCAAATGCACGCGAATTTGATGGGTGCGGCCAGTTTTTAATTGGGCCTCTGCTAGGCTAACTGCTATTGCCTCACCCTCAAATACCTGTGTAACCCTTACCGCAGTATGACTCGGAAGCCCTTCGGCATCTACCCGAACCCGCCGTTCGCCATTGGCTAAAAGGTATTTATGTAAGGGGAATTTCAGCTGCATCACCCGTGCACCTGCGTCAATTTTGCCGTGCGCCATTAACCAATATCGCTTGTCAGTTAAGCCTTCGCGAATTTGGCGGTGCATCTCAACCAGGGCACTTCTGCGCTTCGCTAATAACAATACGCCCGAGGTATCGCGATCCAGGCGATGAACTAGTTCCAGAAAATGGAGTTCTGGCCTAGTCAATCTCAGCGTTTCAATCACGCCCAAGGCAATTCCTGAGCCGCCATGCACTGCCAATCCTGCTGGCTTATCGATAATCAAGAGCACCTCATCTTCATACAAAATTGGCATCTGGGCTGCATATTGCTGCGCCCGCGCGGCATTTTGACCCGACTGCACGCGCTCCGGTGTGGCAATCCGCACGGGAGGTAAACGCACGATATCGCCCTCAATGAGTCGCGTAGCAGGTTCGGCCCGCTTTTTATTTACCCGCACCTCACCAGAGCGAATCAGGCGGTAAACATGGCTTTTTGGTACACCTTTGGCCCAGCGCAGCAAGAAGTTATCGAGACGCTGACCAGCCTCATCGGGGCCAATGGTTTGCAATACGACGGTTGGCGCAATCGGCGATTTAGCGGAGGAAATAGAAGTCATGAGAATGCTTATTATGAACTTCTGCCTTATAATCAAGGCACTAGCCAATTTGGCTCAGGTTGGGCTCAACTGAGAATATCTACTTGAATCCCTAATCGTGGCGTTGGAGTCAACCATCACAAATAGACTCCCAGGGTTGCCCCTCCCCTGTTTAACGAGGCGCAGGGTTGGCGTGCCGTATGCCGCGACCCGCGATTAGATGACAGTTTTCAGGCGCGCGCCTACATTGATGACCCTAAAGGAGGGTAGCTGTGGCGAGCGTTCGGTGTGGCAACGATTCCCAGTAATGGGCTCGATTCGAACTAACTGATTTAGAGCTTAGTTCTCTTTTAAACCACGCCCTGTAGGGGCCAATAGAACCTAGTTCTTTGGATGCCCCCTAATTTCATCTCCATCGCGCCGCGCATCGACCTCCCGCCCCATTAGGAGAGAAATATGAAACGCATGCTGTTTAATGCAACTCAACAAGAAGAGTTGCGTGTCGCGATTGTCGACGGTCAAAAATTAATCGATATTGATATCGAAGCTGCTGGGCGTGAGCAACGCAAAGGCAATATTTACAAAGGGGTAATAACCCGCATTGAGCCATCCTTAGAGGCCTGCTTTGTTAATTATGGTGAAGAGCGTCATGGCTTTTTACCGTTTAAAGAGGTCGCTCGCACCTATTTCAAAGAAGGCGTTGACGTTCGTACTGCATCCATTAAAGATGCCTTGCGCGAAGGCCAAGAAATCATTATTCAGATTGAAAAGGAAGAGCGTGGCCAAAAAGGCGCAGCGCTTACTTCGTTTATTTCTTTAGCTGGGCGTTATCTGGTCCTCATGCCCAATAACCCCCGGGGAGGTGGTGTATCCCGTCGCATTGAAGGCGAAGATCGCCAAGAACTCCGTGAAGCCATGGGTCAACTCGAAGTTCCCGAAGGCATGAGCATCATTGCGCGCACCGCCGGAATTGGGCGAGATGCGGTAGAGCTACAGTGGGACTTGAATTACCTCATGCAGCTTTGGAAAGCTATTGATGAAGCAGCCAAAAGCAACTCCGCGCCGCTATTAATTTATCTTGAATCTAGCCTGGTGATACGTGCGATTCGCGATTATTTCCAACCCGATATTGGTGAAATTCTAATTGATACTGACGATATTTTCGAGCAGGCGCAAGCCTTTATGTCGGTAGTAATGCCGGATAACTTACCTCGCGTCAAGCGCTATCAAGACGATGTCCCGCTCTTTTCGCGCTTTCAAATTGAGCATCAAATTGAAACTGCGTACTCGCGTACGGTTCCGCTGCCTTCAGGCGGTGCGATTGTGATTGACCATACCGAAGCCTTGGTTTCGGTTGACGTGAATTCAGCTCGCGCCACAAGGGGGTCCGATATCGAAGAAACCGCCACCCGCACTAACCTAGAAGCTGCTGAAGAAATTGGCCGCCAAATGCGTTTACGCGATTTAGGGGGTTTAATCGTCATCGACTTTATCGA
>CAILUH010000131.1 GCA_903837335.1 uncultured beta proteobacterium
GCCATCTGAATGGCCGCCAATGGCAGTGAGCTAAAGAACCTCAATATAAAATACAACATTGGCCATTTTACGCCCGACCAAAAAAATGCCCCGCACAAAGCAAGGCATTATTTGTTTCTTGGTGGCCCGGGGCGGAATCGACCAGGGCTTAGGATGCCTGATTCTAGCTAGACTGCTTATGCCACTTCTGTTTTTCTTCTGGGCTCATATTTTCCCATTTGGCTTTACGGGCTCTCATCTCAGCCTGCTCCTCAGGCGTTAGTCCATCAAAGAATGCTTTTCTCTCGGCTTTCATTCTTTCTTTTTGCTCAGGAGTAATTGATTGCCATTGAGCCTTCATCTTCTCGTGAACCAACTTGCGATCTTCAGGGCTTAATGCCTTCATTTGATCGCGCATCTTATGCCAATATTCTTTACGCTCTTCTGGAGTTGCCTTAAGTAATGCGGCATCTGTTTGCCTCATTTGCTCCAAGCGTTGATCAAAT
Source organism: uncultured beta proteobacterium (assembly GCA_903837335.1). Lineage (GTDB taxonomy): Bacteria > Pseudomonadota > Gammaproteobacteria > Burkholderiales > Burkholderiaceae > Polynucleobacter. The sequence goes on from CAILUH010000131.1 coordinate 486, forward strand.
GTCAGGTTGATGTTTGCTAACGGATTTGGTGGTTCAGGTATAGCCGCGCCAGCCAAGGAAAACACCGAAATACCCAATAGCAGTCCAACTACAAAGTTTTTAGAACTCATAACACCCCCTCTTGTTGGTTATGGTTCATTCTAATCCCAGCCAATGAAAGCTCATTAGCCAGACCAAATGAAAAAACCACCCGAAGGTGGTTTTGGTGTATCTTGGTGGCCCGGGGCGGAATCGAACCAGGTCTAGAGGGCGTCTGATCCTAACCTTACTTTGGAACTGCGTATCCGTACTTCACCAAAATCTCTTTAGCTTTGGGTGTCTGTATGAATTGGTATAAATCGGCAGCCTCTTGGGGCGCTCCTTTAATCACAACCATTCTTTGCTTAATTGGCTCATATAGCTTGTCGTTCACCACAAGATAGTTTGTCAATTTGGCAAGCTCTGGTGATTGCGCCAAAGACAGCGCAGTAAAGCCAATATCTGCGGCACCAGTAGAGACATACATCGTAGCAACGCTAATGTTATCGCCAAATACCAATTTATCTTTAGCCAAATCCCATAAGCCTTCTGCCTTCATATACTCAACTGCGGCTTTGCCATAAGGAGCTAACTCAGGCTTAGCAATGGCTACCTTGTTGGCCTTGGCAATAGCTCTGGCTAATTCTGCTTTGTCATTTACCAGCTTAATACCACTAGAGTTTTTGGTAATCATCGCAATTTTGCCAATGGCATAGACCATGCCCTGATCTACAGTTTTGCCATTCTTATAGAGCTCCAATGGGAACTGCTCGTCGGCTGATATGAATAAGTTAAATGGGGCGCCATTCATAATTTGGGCGGTAAAGTTACCTGATGAGCCGTATACAACCCTTAGGTCAGGCTTACCCGTTGCCTTAAATGCGGTATTAATTTCAGCAAAAGCATCTTTCATATTGGCAGCAACAGCAACAGAGGCGACCTGTCCAAACGATGCTGGAAGATATGAAAGTAGAAATGTTAGGAATAGATATTTGATGTATTTCATAGAAATTAAATGCCCGAGTATTATTTCTAACAGTTTATAGATTGGCATATGTATTTACCTACATAAGATGAAATTATCTATAGCAAGGATGATCAAGTAGGCTCCTTAATTGCCACTGAAACGGCGAGCACTATTAGGGGGATTCAAATACTGAATCGCGGTGGCCCCACCCATGAGCCACTTTAGAGATAAGTCGCAATGAAAAAACCACCCGAAGGTGGTTTTGGTGTTTCTTGGTGGCCCGGGGCGGAATCGAACCACCGACACAAGGATTTTCAGTCCTCTGCTCTACCGACTGAGCTACCAGGCCATTTAAGACAGTAGATTGTAGCGGAAGTGTTTTTAAGTGAACAAAACGCCTCTATTGCGCCTATTTGTAAGGGCGCTCTACTAAGTTGTAATGTTTTCAAGCGGGCCGGGGGAATACGACCAACTAGGTTACCAAGGCAAGATCAAGAAAGATAAATTAATTGCCCTTATTTCTTGAGGTATCTATTCCCAGGGCCTTGAGTTTGCGGTATAGGTGGGTGCGCTCAAGGCCAGTAAATTCAGAAATTTTGGTCATACTGCCGCCCATAATTTGCATTTGATTTTCAAAGTAGGCTTTTTCAAATAGGTCTCTGGCCTCACGCAAGGGTAAATCAAAATAGGTTTTTGCAATGCCGCTGATTAACTCAATCTCGGTCTGCCCGCCCTTGGCAATTGCCGCAGCCTCATGCGCCGCTCCTGTTTTAGGTTGGCCTGGTGAATATGCGCCATTTGCAGTAATAGCATCTTCCAGATCGGGCATTTTCAGCGATTTTTCTAAAGCCTTATTTACCGTCTTCAGTAATTTTTGTAAAGCAATCGGCTTTTCTAAAAAATTCATTGCCCCAATGCGGGTTGCCTCAACGGCGGTATCGATCGTGGCATGGCCAGACATCATCACTACTGGCATTGTCAGCTGCCCGCTCTTCGACCACTCTTTAAGTAAAGTAATCCCATCGGTATCGGGCATCCAAATATCGAGCAAGACCAAATCGGGGCGCATTTGCTCACGAATAGTGCGTGCCTGAATGGCACTTTCTGCTGAATAAACGGTATGGCCTTCATCGCTCAAAATCTCATTAAGCAATTCCCGGATTCCCATTTCATCATCAACAACTAAAATATTTGCCATGTTATGCGGGTTCTTTTGCAAGGTTCATAAATACAATCGCAACTTTAGCGCCAATTACGAACTCGCCTTGTAAGCGATTTTGAATTTCAATTTTGGCACCATGGTCATCCATGATTTTTTTTACTACTGCTAAGCCCAATCCGGTTCCCTTACTCTTGGTTGTAACGTAGGGCTCGAACGCCCTTGCCAATATCTTAGCTGGAAATCCACATCCTGAGTCACTTATTGTGAGACGAACTGCATTCTGCGCGGGGCCAACCCCAGCCCCGTATGGAACCACGCTAGTCTTTATGGTAACGAAAGCGCCCCGATCTTTGCCTTCGAGGGTTGCATCTTGCGCATTCTGCAATAAGTTATGTATTACCTGCCTTAGTTGTGTGGGGTCGCCAAGAATATCTGGGCAATTCGGGTCTAGGTGCACATCCATTGGACTGCCTTCGTATAAGCCCAAAATTTCTTTAATCAGGGCATTAAGCGAGACAGAGCGTAATTGTGGCAAGGGTGTTTTTGCAAAATCGCGAAACTCGTTGACCATTTGCTTCATTGCTTGCACTTGACCAATAATCGTCGCGGTATTGCGCTTCATCATTTCTTCTAACTCGGGCGTTACTGCACCAGTCAGTTTTTGTTGCAAACGTTCAGCAGACAATTGAATTGGAGTTAAAGGATTTTTTATTTCATGTGCCAACCTACGCGCCACCTCTCCCCAAGCAATGGAGCGCTGTGCTGCGACTACGTCGGTAATGTCATCAAAAACGATCATCCGTAAATCATGGCTTAATTCGGTGCCCCGTACAAAAAGTGTTACGCCGACTTCATTTTCATATTCATTTATCGCATGCAACTGAATTTGTTTCTGCCAGATGGGGGCGCTGGTTTTTTTGTATTCTGCTTGAGTTGATTCGCCAGAAATTGCCATATTCATGGTTGCAAAGCCTTCTCGAATAGCAGCCTCAAACTCTTCCAGCAATGGAAAGGTGCTTATTTTTTGGCCGCGTAGTTGTGCCAGGTCGGCGCCAAAAATACGATCAGCCCCTGGATTGCTTGAAACTAAATGATATTGCCGATCAAAGATACATACCCCAGCTGTGAGGCTGTCTAAAATTGACTGTAAAAATGATTTGGATTCCTCTTGCGCAGAACGGGCATCGGCAATTTGCTTGGTCATCATATTAAATTGTCGCGTTAATATGCCCAGCTCGTCCCCCGTATTCAGTTCTGGTTTCGGTGATAAATCGCCTTGAGCAACCGCCTCCGTGCCCCGCAAGAGCATCAACAAGGGTTTGGCCAGCTCTCCGCCCAATAGAAGTGCCAGGCTTACTGCCACAAAGAGGGCAAAGAATAGCGTTAAGGTTAAGGTGCCTATGTACATTTTGCGCAGGCCCGTTCGCCCTAACGCCTTTTCCTGATAATCGCTATATGCGGACTGAATTGCTAAGGTATTTTTAGTGATGCTAGGAGAAACTTGCTTGACTAATTGCAAGTACCAAACTTCTCGTGGTCGTTGTGGGCTAAGCCCAAACCCACTGCCCGCCGAGACAGCGCGCCCCTGACTAATAGGCACTACTGCACGCAAAAAATAACTTTGCGCCCCATCTAACTCAATGCGCTCATCAATGGTGCCAGCACCCTTTAGTTTATTAGCTTGCGCCAATAAAGTTTCTGAAGGGGGCGGTGTCTCCTGAATATTGTTACCAGAAACAGCTATCGCAATGAGCTGCTGCCGAGAATTAAAAATGGCCAATTCTTGGGTATTTGTTTGGGCACGAAGTCGAGATAATAAAAGCGTTAACTCTGCAGGACTTGAATTGTTTGGCATATGTGCCAGTTGTTCAGCAATATTGCGGCCATCATCTTGTAATTCTTGCAAGGAGGTATCTAAGCTAGCGCGACCTAACTCAAGCGCGGCCCCAAGTGCTGCTTCAACTTTGACATCGAACCAAGTTTCAATACTGCGCGAAACAAACTGCCAAGAAACGCCATACAAAATTAAACCCGGTACGACCCCAACTAAAGCAAAAATCATGGCTAATTTAGCAATTAACCGAGTACCAAAACGGCGTTCTTTCCAGCGCAACGCAATGACTACTCCCAACACCAAAATGATTGTCAGCAAAGAAAGGCCAACAACGACATTGGCGGCATAAAGCCAAATAAAATTGTTATCGAAAAAAGCGGTATTAGATGAAGCAACCGATAGTAAAATTAATAACACCAATGCCAAAAAGCCCGAGATAGTTGTGGCAATTCGCAGGGCACGGCTTTTCCAGCCCTCCTTGGCCAGCGCAACACTCCAACTAGCTGGAAGATGAGCGTTCATCATTGTGCTATGACGTTCTGAAAGCTGGGCGAGAATGGAAAACGTAACCAATCACTAGATACATTCCAGTCACGATTGTTTAAAGCGTTTACTTGAAATGGTTTGGGTAGCTTACTTAAATCTAATGTCATGCGTAAAGCAGCAATATAGGTTTTACCTAAATCAATATTGGCGCGCTCAATAATGCGCCAACCACCAATAGTGCCGGCTGCTTGCAGTGCCTCGCGCATTGTTCCTACCGAGAAACTAAAACCCTCTGTAGAGATGCGATATTGCTTGGTGAGGGGCTGATAAGAAACCCGGGTTTGCCGAATCACTTGCGAAGGTCTTTCATCAAACCAATACCAACGCCCGCGAGTTAGTTCAAATTCAGTTTGGAAAGTTAATACCAGGCCTTTTTGTAAAGCATCCTCTAGCCCGGGCGACAACTCAATATTAAAAACGGCGTTTAATAACCAATCGCTATCAACCCGCTCAATTTCTGCGGCCTTGACTTTAATTCCTTCAGCATGAACCATTGGGCTCATTACCAAGGCAAAAGCTATCCACAAATGCAGAATTAAATTGTTAAGTCGCCGAGTCATGAACCATTCTTTTTAAATAGAGCATAGTAAAAGCCATCGTGCGTTTGCGCCGGCAGAAGCTGACCGATAGAGTCTAATCGTAATGCATCAGCATGGTTTGCCTCAAACCAGCTGGCTTGCTCCTCGCCCTCCGCCGGAAAAAGCGAACAAGTGACGTATAACAATAAGCCGCCTGGTTTGAGTACTTGCCACATGGCGCCAAGTAAGGCCCGTTGTTTAAGTTGCAGTTGCGCAATGTCGTTTTCGCGCCGTAGAAAGGGGATATCGGGATGGCGTCGCACAATTCCTGAGGCCGAACAGGGGGCATCTAATAGAACCTTATCAAAAAATTGCCCGTTCCACCAGTTGAGCAGGGCTGCATCAGCCTGTTTAATCAGATGTGGTTTGGATGCAAGTCCTAAACGGGCAATATTGCTAGCTATTTTGCCAAGCCGTTGTGGGTCGATTTCTAAGCTGAGCAAATCAATCTCGGCAATTTCAAGCAGATGGGCTGTTTTCCCTCCGGGTGCTGCGCAAGCATCTAAAACTCGATCGCCCGGCTGAAGATTTAATAAGAGGGCCGCCAATTGTGCTCCGGCATCCTGAACAGAAACTAGGCCAGCTGTAAAGCCAGGAATTTCTGCCACAGGTCGCGGCACCTGTAAGCGCAGCGCTCCCTCTAAAGTATGGCCGCTGATGGCGGGGATTTCTTCGTAAGCTAGTCCGGCTTGAATCAATAGCTCAAGATAGGCGGAGCGGGTAATTTTATTTAAGTTGATGCGCAAACTGAGTGGCGGATGTTGTGCCTGATAAAAACATAATTGCTCCCATTGGCTCGGATAGCTGACTTTTAATTGTGCCAACCACCATGACGGCAAATACCCGCCTCTATCATTGCTCGCCGTTGGGCCAGCAGACTCATTGCCGGGCTGGCTTACCGCAGTGCTCACTTTTCGCAATACCGCATTTACTAGTCCCTTGGCATACTTGGTATTAACCGAGCTACCACAAGCCTTTACGGCTTCATCGACCACAGTATGGGCAGGATACCCTCGCTTCATATTTGTTTGGCGACCCATTAATAAGACAATGGCTATGCTCAAAAGATGGTCTAACTCCTGAGTAGGTGCTTTGGGTACATATGCTTGAATAAATTTATGCGCTGCCTGCCACTGGCGCAACGTTTCGAACGTGAGGCTCTGCACAATGGGGCGCTCTTGGGCGGGTAGCGTCTCAATAATTTGCGTTAACGATTTGCCTGCCATTACGCCATCTATTGCCGCAGCGGACAAGCTCATAGCTTTTGCAAGGCCGATACTTTGTTGGGCGACTTTCTTGGTCTGCTCCATTACAACGATTCGTTTTGAAACAACTGCTGGAAATTTTGCGCTAAAGTCAAAAACCAACTCCGTGCGCTAATTTTTTTTCTGCCCGGCCTTTGCACTTCTAGTAACTCAATTACACCTTCTCCACACCGCACCAAAACTTCGCCATGGGCTCCGCAAAAAATTGCGCCCGCCGAAAGAGTGGCAGAGAGCGCATCCATTTGTTCGCCGGTATTAACGATTTGCGCGTGCCAGATTTTTACCGTCTCTCCATTGAGGTTGGCGCTAGCTCCGGGAAATGGGTTGAATGCCCGAATTTGCCGATCAATTTCTGTCGCGCTAAGATGCCAATTAACTGCCGCTTCACTTTTGAGAATTTTTTGGGCGTAGCTAACGCCTTCACTTGGCTGTGGAAGACGCATCAGCGACCGCCCCATTTGTAAGTTTGCCAAACATTGGGTCATTAATTGTGCGCCCATAGTCCCTAAGCGAGCGGTCAAGCTGAAACTGGTCTCATTGGCGGCGATGGGTGTCTTTTGCAGCACGACTTGATCTCCAGTATCAAGCCCTATATCCATGCGCATAATTGTTACGCCCGTATCTGCATCTCCTGCCTGTATGGCCCGCTGAATTGGCGCAGCCCCACGCCAACGCGGCAATAGTGAAGCGTGCACATTAAAGCAGCCCCAGCGTCCATTGGCTTCGGTCAAATCCAAAATGGCCGGAGGAATTAGTAGCCCATATGCCACCACCACCATCAGATCAAATTGAGCCTCTGCTATAGCGTCGTATGCTGCTTGGGCCAAAGAATTTTTTTCTAAATCGCCTGGCTTTATTTTTAAACTGGGCGGTTGTAGAACGGGGATATGGTGTTCGATTGCAAGCGCTTTTACAGGACTGAATTGCATTAACATGCCTCTACCTGCAGGCCTATCGGGCTGAGTAAGCACTAGCACCACTTGATGGCCGGCAGCCAAAATGGCCTGCAAAGATTGTGCGGCAAATGCTGGCGTGCCAGCAAAAATGATCTTCATGATTGACTCACTCGCTGCCGTAGGCCGATGTGCTTATGCACTAGCGCGTTAGTAAATCGATGGCGCGTTTTTTCATTTTCAAAGCAATTCGTGCACGCTTTAAAGGCGATAGGTACTCGACAAAAACCTTGCCCATTAAGTGATCCATTTCGTGCTGCAGGCAGACCGCTAATAATCCTTCAGCCTCAAGCTCAAAGATATTCCCACTAACATCTAGGGCCTTAACTTTGACACTTTCTGCGCGCTCTACCTCATCAAAATATTCAGGAACAGACAAGCAGCCCTCGCGCCAGGATTTTTTTTCTGCGCTGGCCCAAACCAATTCAGGATTAATCAAAGCAATGAGTTGATTTTGCTCTTCAGTAACATCAATCACAATAATACGTTCGTGAATATCGACCTGCGTTGCAGCTAGGCCAACGCCGGGCGCTGCATACATTGTTGCCGCCATGTCACGCACAATATTTTGAATGCGCGCATCGACCTGCGTCACAGGCTTAGCAATTTTATGCA
>CAILUH010000132.1 GCA_903837335.1 uncultured beta proteobacterium
AGCGTACTGCAATTTAATTGTCTGCACATCGGTTGAAGTAGGCGCATCAATGGAATCAATTAATGCTGCAATCCGCTGAATATTACTCGCGTAATCAGTTACAACAATAGTGTTATTGCCTGGATAAGCATTAATTGTATTATTTGGTGAAACTAACGGTCGCAATACGGGTAATAAATTATTGGCTGATTCATAGTTCAACTTAAAAACCCGCGTAATGATTTGATCACCCTCTTGCTTGGTCTTTCCTGTTGAAACCGAAGTGCTTACTAATTTTGCATCGGCTTGGGTAACTACCCGATATACCCCATTAACTTCAACCAAAGCAAAACCTGCAGTGCGAAGCGCAGTAGAAAAAGAATCTAAGGCCTTGGCTTTGCTGACTGGCTTATTGCTAATGAGATTAATCGTCCCCTTAACTTGAGGGTCAACTAAAATGGTCTGACCAGTAGCCTTAGCGACAACACTTGCAACTGAGTCGATGTCAGCGTTCATGAAAGATAAGGTGACGGTACCAACTTCACTATTACTAGCTACGCTAGGGGTCGTTTGCGCCATCACCATCGCTGGCGCCAAAACAAAATCACCCATTAAGCAACACAATAGAAATTGTAAGCAGGCTTTACGCAAACTATTACGCGAAAAAAATGTATGGCGTGCCCCACTACTCGCGCCCTTGAGGGTCAGCTGAGTTTGTTTCGCTAACTGAATTTGCTGGGTTAATTTCCTAAACTGCATCCGTCTTCTATTCCACTATTCATCGCTATTTAATATTGCATGCGGTAAATGTCACCGTCTTTTTTGCCTAATAACGACAATAAACCAATCAACGATTCTTCAGCCTCAGCTGAGGCTGAAGCAGCACCAAAAAAATGTAAGCCTGAGCTCGTTCCAGCCCCCACACTGCCTTTACCGTTCAATAACAAAGGTCCCACTGTAGTGGTGAGGTTAAATACTGTACCAGTTTGCGCCAAATTAACCTGCATTTCATAGCTACCTAAGGGTTTTACCGGACTAATTGGGCTACTTAGGCTGCTCATCATAATGCGAATTGCTCCCACTGTCTCCTGGCCTATTTTAAGCTCTGTCCAGCGAGCAGATAACTGCCCGCGGGGCCGAAGCGTACTCCATGGATTACCTAAACCCTCTAAGATCGTGGCGGGCAAGCTGATTTCACCACTGGCAATGACTGCCTGCCCTAATTTCAAACGGATTTGTAGTGGTTGCTCGAGCGCCGAAAAGCCGAGGGCTACACCACACTCCCCTTTGAATAGACTGCACTGAGAGATCCAATGAAAACGCTCAGTTAAGGCGCTTGCTTCGCGACAGCCACCACCGACTAAATTCGGCTCCGCAAACCCCAGTGCTGCACTCCCTTGCCAAATCGTGCCGATCGGTTGATGTAAGGTGACCCGACAGGCTGTTTGACTGCTAACCAAGCTAGTAAACCAGCTGGCTGGAAGTTGATTGACGATGACGAGCAATATAGTAAATAGCAGAGCAAGCCACAACAACTTCGGCAAGTGTGGGCGCCCTGAATCTAGCCTTATTTTCATTTGGACAAAACGCCGTC
>CAILUH010000133.1 GCA_903837335.1 uncultured beta proteobacterium
AGGCGGGAGGGATCGGCGAGAGAAACTCCATTACTTAATAAATCACTTGCAATTTCCTGCTGAGTAAGCCGCTCTAAGGCGGCCAGCTGAGCACGATCATTAACGCCAATCGTTTCCCATGCATTAGTGGCCTGGGTGGTGCGAATCGGGACGCCATCCTTCACTGCCATGGCAATCACATCGGTTAAATAATATTCCCCTTGCGCATTGCTAGTCTTTAAAGCCTTGAGCCAGCGCTTGAGATGCTGACTTGGCAACACCATGATGCCGGTATTAATTTCTTGAATTGAACGTTGCTGTCGATTAGCATCTTTTTCTTCAATAATGGCCGTTACTTCACCAGCAGCATTGCGCATAATTCGGCCATACCCCTGGGGATCGACTAGGTCTTGTGTCAACAGGGCTAAAGCGGAATCTTGGCTAGCAACACCATCGGCCAATTGAATCAAACGCTTTAGGGTCGAAGAGCTAATTAAAGGTACATCTCCATATAAAACTAGGGTTGGTACAGTTAAGTTGAGCTTAGGCAAGGCTTGCAATAAAGCATGGCCAGTACCATTTTGTTTGGCCTGTAAAACAGTACTTATTTTGGTGGCGAATTTTAAGGCGGTTTTATTTTGTTCAGCGAAAGTCATTAAAAATTGGCTTACTAGCGGCGCACCATGACCAATGACTACGAGTGGGGCGGTTTTAGGGCTGGTAATGAAAGCGGTCTCAAGTACGTGCTGCAACAGAGGCTTGCCAGCTAAGTTTTGCATTACTTTAGGCAAGGCGGAGCGCATGCGCTGACCTTGTCCGGCTGCCAGAATAACGATATTCATAAGCTTGCAGTATAAGTGCCTAGGGCACCTAATGCACTCTCAGGCGCTGCTGGGGCACTCTCATCAAAGGCCTTATCCCCATCTCTTTCGGCCATAAAACCAAATTCTGCTTCTGCTGCGGCAAGATTTTTAAAATTAAATGCAGTCCCATCCAGCAAATGTGAAGGCACAATCTGATGCATGGCGCGAAATAGATTTTCCACTCTGCCAGGATTTTTTTTCTCCCAGTCACGTAACATTTGCTTCATTGCCCCGCGTTGTAAATTGGGTTGGCTGCCGCATAGATCGCACGGAATAATGGGAAACTGCATAACGCTAGCAAAACGCTCAAGTAAGCGCTCTGGAACATAGGCGAGCGGGCGAATCACAATATGCTTACCGTCATCTGAACGCAATTTAGGCGGCATCGCTTTTAATTTTCCGCCATAGAATATATTGAGTAAGAAGGTTTCTAAAATGTCGTCGCGATGATGACCTAAGGCAATTTTAGTTGCGCCTAACTCGCTAGCAACGCGATATAAGATGCCACGCCGCAAACGCGAACACAAACCACAGGTTGTTTTACCTGCAGGAATCACTCGCTTCACAATGCTATAGGTGTCCTGTGTCTCAATATGAAATGGTACTGGCAGGCTAGACAAATAATTAGGCAATATTTGTGCTGGAAAATTTGGTTGCCGCTGATCTAAGTTAACCGCAATGAGGTCAAATTGAATTGGTGCGCGCTCTTTTAACTTCAACAAAATATCGAGTAAAGCATAGCTATCTTTACCACCAGAGAGACAGACCATCACCCTGTCGCCGGGGCTAATCATATTAAAATCGCCAATCGCTTGACCAACCAAGCGCGATAATTTCTTTTCTAGCTTATTTTCCTCAAATACAACTTTGCGCGCATCCATTTTTATTATGTCCCGAGGCTGATTTAAGTTGGCTTTACTCGGAAAATTTCAACCCCCACTGAAGCACAGTCAGGATAAACATCGGGCTTTGCGGTGGAGATTCTGACTGCTACCACCTTTGGATGTTCCAGCATGGCATCGGCGATCGTGTCACATAAAGTTTCTTGTAGATGAATGTGGCCCTTTTGGGTACGTAGTCGAATAGTCTCACGCATAAAATCATAATCAACCACTTCTTCTAAGCGATCTTCCTTAGGCGTATTGATTTGAATCGGGATATATAAATCGACATTCAAAATCACGCGTTGCTCCGCTTTTTTTTCATGATCATGCACGCCAATATTGATATATACCTCGTAATCTTCTAAAAATAAACGCCGGTACTCCATGAGATTAAGTAGGGGATGATTCACTTGCATAAATTTGGCCTAAGGGGTTGTAAACATAATATCGCGGGCCGAAGGGAATAAATGCTGACCCCCGTCGACGTAAAGTGTAGTGCCTGTGATGGCTTTAGCACTAGCTAAAAAGACTGCTGCTTTGCCAATATCTTCGGGACTTGATGATCTACCTAAGGGCGTCATTTGATGTGCCTGCGAAAATCCCAATGGGGTTTGATCACCCGATGGCATCGTAATGCCAGGGGCGAGGCCGACAACCCGCAGTTGCGGAGCAAAATCTAAGGCTAATAATTGGACTGCACCTTGCAGCGCATATTTTGAAAGTGTGTAGGAAAAGTAATCCGGATTCGGATTGATTAATTTTTGATCTAACAACTGAATCGCCGCAGGTACAACACTGCGCTGCGCATTGATACTATTTAGTACTTGTTTTTTTTGCTGCAAATACAGTAACTGCGTTAGCAAAATGGGGGCTGCCAAATTCAACTTCATAGCATCTAGAAAAAATTGGGTTCGAAATGGGCTTTCAAGCGAACTGGGTCGATCGTATTCAAAGCTAGCGGCGCTATTAACTAAACATGCAAGAGGACCAAACGCCTTTTCTACACTAGTAAATAACTGCTGGATATCAGCCTCAATTGATAAATTGGCTTGGAAGATGAGGCAACGTCGATTGAGTGCGGTAATTTCAGCTTGTGTAGCCTTGGCTTCAGCATGCGAATGGCCATAATGTAAGGCAATGTCCCAACCCTGCCGAGCAAACTCAAGGGCGATCTCGCGACCCAAGCGTTTAGCCGCTCCGGTAATTAATACCGCCTGATTTGGGGATGGATTGGCAGGGCTAATGCTCATGCAAACTGAAACTCTCTTAGACTTGTGAGTTATGGATATTACCTTGAGCCGATCAGAAATGGAGCGTAGCCAGTTGCTCCGGCAAAAAATTAAGGCCCAAATTAGCCAAAATGGGGGTTGGATCCCCTTCTCGCGCTATATGGAGACGGTGCTATATGCCCCTGAATATGGCTATTACAGTGCAGATTTACCTAAATTTGGGCCAGTAGGCGATTTCATTACCGCCCCAGAACTATCTCCCTTATTTGGCCAAACCATAGCAAATTGCCTCGCACCATGCTTGCATGCCCTGCAGCAAGCTGGTCTACCACCCCATATTTTAGAATTTGGCGCTGGTAGTGGAAAGCTGGCGGAAACCCTGGTGCAGCAACTGACCCAACTTGGCGCGCCCCTTGCGCACTATGACATTCTAGAAATTTCCCCTAATCTGGTAAACCGCCAACAAAAGTGCTTAGCGGAAGCTAAAAAGCAGCATGGTTGGCCTACTGAGCTACGGTGGTTACAAGCCATGCCCAAGGCATTTGTTGGCATCATCTTAGCTAATGAAGTTTTAGATGCTTTGCCTTGTGAAGTGATCATGCTGCAACAAGGTCGTTGGGTTTTTCAAGGCGTTAGTGTTATTGCTGAACAGTTGCAATGGTCAACTGGTGGAGAAGTACCCAAGGACTTGCTACCCTGCAACTTACAAAATATCGCTGACTTTGCTGAAGGCTACACCACGGAAATTCATCCCCAATCAAATGACTGGATAAGAACTCTCACCCGCAATTTACAAACTGGCTTATTTTTAAGTTTTGATTACGGTTTTCCTGCCCATGAGTTTTATCACCCGCAGCGTCAAGCAGGTTCGCTCATGGTTCACCATCGCCACCAGAGTATGACCGATCCATTTTATCTACCAGGCTTATGCGACTTAACTAGCCATGTTGAGTGGAGTGGAATTAGTAAAACAGCGCTAGATGCTGGCGCAGATACGCTTTATCTAAACAATCAGGGAAGTTTTCTACTGGAGGCGGGTATTGGCGATTTAGCTTTACACGCTGGCGATCCAAACAATCCAAAACAATTTTTACCGATTTCTCATGCGCTCCAAAAATTATTATCGGAAGCAGAAATGGGTGAACTTTTTAAAGTCTTTGCTTTCACCAAAAATCTGCATGCCATTTTTCCTTTGGCAGAAGATTTATCGATATTGCCCGGTTTGGGTGGGCGTAATCGCCTCGTTGAATGAGTTAAGGTGCGTTAGCACAATATGGTTCGATGGCCTTTAAGCGAGCGGCCTCAATGGCAATTCGAATGGCCTCCCCCGGATTTTTCTGGGCATCGTCTGACTGAGTATTGGGGTTTTGCAGGCTCGTATTCGCCTGCGCGATTTGTGCGAAGTCAACCCCTTGCGCTGCCGCTAATGCTGCTCTCAAAGGCTCAGGAAGTAAATGCAATTGTTTCAGCAAGTGGAAGAGTGCTTGTGCGCGCTCGGGTTTGCGCCAGACATCGGCACGATTAAACCAAGTCATTGCACCTTGTGCGCTAAGCGGACCTGCCAATACTAAATTCCGTACAGCAGCAAAAAGTAGGGCATAGTCACGAATTCGCTTTGGCATGCGCACTTGTTCGGCCCACTGGGTAATATCGATAGCAGATAAATTACTTAATACGACTGCACAAACATCGGCGACCTTATCTTCACTCAGCGAAATTAAATTCAGCGCTATTGCTAAGTCTTTAGAGGCCTGCACATCGGCGAGCTGTTCCGCAGTGCCGCGAGCCAGTAATAATGCTGCTGCTCCAGTTTCCAGGAACACTTCAAGCATTCGTAAGGGCTGAGTTGCTCCAAAGCCGCGTGATATTTCTTGCCAAATACGCTCAGCTGATAAATCTTGTAACTCACCCGAGCGAACAATACTTTGCGCCACCAGCATTGTTTCTGGTGCAATGGCAAAATGCGGTAGTGCTGCTGCAAACCGCGCCAAGCGTAATAAGCGCAAAGGATCTTCGGTGAATGCAGGCGACACATGGCGCAAGATGCGGTTTGATAAATCGGCTTGGCCGCCATAAGGATCAATAATGGGCCCGCTTAACTGCCCCACACTATCGAGCGCTTGCGCCATCGCATTGATGGTTAAATCACGTCGCCCCAGATCTTCCTCCAAGGTGACATCTGGCTCAGCATGAAATATAAAGCCCTGATAACCGCGTCCCGTTTTACGCTCAGTACGCGCTAAGGCATATTCGGCTTGCGTAGTTGGATGGAGGAAAACTGGAAATTCGCTACCTACGGGCCGATAACCTAAAGTAATCATTTCCGCTGGGCTAGACCCTACGACTACATAGTCAATATCATGCACTGGCAATCCCAATAAGGTATCGCGGATTGCACCGCCGACAGCATATATTTTCAAGTCAGCATACTTTCTAAGCGTTTACGAGCAATCCCAAAATCGAGGGTGAGCGCATCGCGACCATTGCTTGGTAATACATTAGGTAAAGACATTGAGGCAATATTATCTCGCGACATGAGGGTGGGGCCCGGCCCATATTCAAATGCCAGAGCCTGTAGATAACCTATTGCTGCCGGTAGCGGAATAATCCAACCTGGTGCATCCGCTTTACGGGCGGCAAAACGAACCAGGTCGGCCATCGAGAAAATTTCTGGGCCGACTAAATCAAAAACCTGATGAATGGTCTGTGGGTGCCGTAACGATTGAATAAACGCCGTGGCGACATCATCCACACTGACAGGTTGAAATAAAGCAGTGGAATGGGCCAAGGGGATGACCGGAGAAATTTTAGTTAACTTGACAAAGAGATTAATAAATTGATCCTCTGCGCCAAAAATTACGGAGGGTCGAAAGATCGTCCAATCTAAATGACTTTCTTTAACTAATTTTTCACCATCACCTTTACTGCGTTGATACATCGAGGGGCCATTAGTGTCTGCGCCAAGCGCGCTCATGTGTAAATAGCGCTTTAACTTCAATGCCTTCATGGCTGCAATGATATTGCGGGGCAAATCGACATGTGCTTGCTTAAAAAATTTGCCATAGGGCTGAGCGGGTCGATCGTGCAACATGCCGATTAGGTTAATCACCACGCCCTGTTCAGTGAGTTGGGCGCAAAGCTCGTGTATTACTTGAGCTTGATTGACGTCTGCTTCTTGGAGATGAATATTGGGTAATAAGCGAAGCTCGCGCGCAGCGGCTAAATGACGGGTTGGCATTAGGACTGAATAGCCTGCAGTTTGTAATTTACGCGCTAGCACACGCCCCACAAAGCCATTACCGCCAATTAATAAAATTTGATATTTCATGGTAACTCGCTTTGATTTGCAGCTTTAGGGGTGATTACCCCAAGCCGTTGCTTGAGAGAAGGTGTCTGTCCTGAAATTACTGTAGTGTAGTAATTAGCATTCGCTAGTACATTTTTAACATAGGTGCGAGTTTCATTAAACGGAATTGTTTCAATAAAAATCGCTCCCTCTACAGGTCGTTCTAATTTTTCGCGCCATTGTTTTGGCCTGGATGGGCCTGCGTTATAAGCGGCTGAAGCCAATACCCAAGAGCCATCGAGGTCTAGTAAAACCATATTTAAATAATTGCTTCCCAAGATCATATTGGTATTCGAGTCTTTTAATTGTTCAACGGTAAATGAATTCATGCCAATTTTTTTTGCTACATACTTGGCCGTTGCTGGCATCACCTGCATTAGTCCAGATGCGCCAACCGAGGATGCAGCATTAATGATAAAACGGGATTCTTGGCGAATCAGGCCATAAGCCCAGGCTAAATTTAAATTGATTTCCCTGGCAATTGGCGTAAGCTCATCTCGAAAAGGCATTGGGTAACGCAAACTCAAATCATGGTCTATCTTGGTTCGATCGGCTGAGCTCACGACGCGGTCAAACAGTTGCACACGTTTGGCATATTCAGCCGCAGCTAACAACTGTTTATCTGTCATCCCCCGCAGTTCCCAATTCCACTCTCGATTACCTTCAAAGCGTAAATTCATGGCATAGAGGCGTGCGCCTCTAATAAAGCCGCGGCGCTCTGCCATTGCCTTCACATCTTGCTCGGCAATCTTGGAATGAACCGTGGCACTATGCACACCTTTGCCCAGCTCTTCACGCGCTAATTGGCCATAGAAATTAAATTGATCTTGAATAGCTTCAAACTGCTCACGCGCACGCTGCTCAATTTTAGGATCTTGAGTAACCGTTGCTTTCAGTGCGCGCCCATACCAATAAGTCCAAGCGGGGTCTCGCTGACGTACCGCTGGATTCATCCCTTCAATGGCCTCTTTAACCAATATCCAGTCTTGTGCGCGCAGTGCTGCGCGTACTTTCCATTCTTGTGATTCCGTTGAAAGTAATTCATTAAAGCCTAAATTCTGTTGTTCACGATAGGCTTCATCTGCTTTTGGGTCTAATTTTTTGGCTAAAAATTGACCAATAACCCCCCAAGCAACGGCTTGATTTTCTTTATTTAAGCGGTTGCTGTTTTGCGAAAACTCGCTAAACGTTTTACGCGGATCTTTGCTCGCACTCTTTACTATCTCTGCTATTGGGTCTTCTCCACCGAGACGTCGCGACATCGTGTCAAAACCCATTTCTGCAGCAGCCCGGCCAACTGCCTTTGCTTCACTAATCGTCAGGCCATTTGCTTGGACTAAAAGGGGCACCAGTTCTTGGCAGGCCTGGCCAAAATAACGGGGATCAATTAAAACTGCTTTTGCTTCAGTGCCCACTTTTTCTGCGCTTTCCCCTTTGGCTAAGCGAGATTGCAGGGCATAACATTTCACTGCAGTATCGTCATCTAAGACAAACTTGGCATACTCTGTATCAAAATTATTCCAATCTTTTCTGCGCCCCAAAACCAATAACCAATCATTGCGCATCCGATCGGCTAATGCAGTTCCCTGATACTGATTTAGAAAAGCCTTAACCTGGCTATCGGCAGAAGTGTCACCTCGGGGGCCGCCGCCGCTGTCAAACAGTTGCGGCTTAATTCTAAAATAGCTTACATAATCATCAAACTCGTAATTGTTGAGGCTACTAGCCAATTGCTGGGCACGAAAAACATCATTACGCTTTGCGGCTTCACGTAAATCGATAAATTCTTTGTCAGCTGGACTTATCTCATCAGCATTTATTTTGCTGGCATAGGATTGCGGCAACTTAGCCTTTTTAGTTGCTGCTTCTAC
>CAILUH010000134.1 GCA_903837335.1 uncultured beta proteobacterium
TGATGTAGCTTGCGCTACCTGACCCAAGAGAGAATCAGTTCAGGGGCAACCGCAATTAAGCGGCTAGTGCGTAACGTTCGTCGTTAGCAGTTATTACATTCCCATTGATTTACGAGATAACGGGTCCTCGGTATGCCCTTGCTGCTTTGTAATCCACGTCGAAACCATGTCGACCCCGAATTAGAAGCGTTGGGAGATCTATTTTAGAGCGCTTCGCAACAAATTGCACCCTATTTGGGAAAGACGATCTTTAATAGCTCACGAGGATCATTGACGAGGAAGTCAGCACCCCAGTCTTGCGGGGGTTCAGCGCACCCACAGTAGCCATAGGCGGCTGCGACGGTTTTCATTCCAGCCGCTTTGCCAGCGACGATATCGCGAATGTCATCACCGACATAAAGGGATTTATTGGGGTCAACTTGAGCGATTTCTGCAGCATGAAGTAAGGGCGCGGGATGGGGTTTTGGGTGGGCAGTCGTGTCGCCCGATACAGTGGAGGCGGCGCGATGTCGTAAGCCCATGAGCTCGGTTAATGGATGTGTAAAGCGCTCGCTTTTATTGGTGACAATGCCCCATGGCATTTTGGCAGCGTCTAAGGTATTTAATAGATCGTGAATACCTTCGAAGATGCTGCTATGGACTAATAGCGCTTGTTCGTAATTAATAAAAAATTCATCACGCAAAGGAATGAAGTCGGGATGCTTGGTATCAATGCCAAACGCGCATTGAATTAAGCCCCGCGCACCTGCAGATGAGTGAGGACGCATTTCTGCATAAGGTTTTGGTGGAAGTTGGCGGGCAATAAGTAATAAATTTGCAGCATGGACTAAATCGGGTGCTGTATCAGCCAGCGTACCATCTAAATCAAAAAAGACTCCTGCAAATGGACTATTAGCCAAAGCCATCATCTTTAATTTGTAGAAACTTTACGTGTAGCAATTAAATAATTCACCGCAGTATCGTTAGTCAGGCTGTAAATCTGCGTGATAGGGTTATAACTAAGCCCTTTAATACCAATGATTTCAAGGCCAGCATCGCGCACAAAGTGGCCTAATTCAGAGGGCGTAATAAATTTGCGGTAGTCATGCGTGCCTTTAGGTAGCAAACGCAGTAAATACTCAGCGCCAATAATGGCAAATAAATACGATTTTGGATTGCGATTGAGCGTGCTAAAAAATAACGTAGCACCAGGCTTTGCTAACGTTGCACAGGCCTTGACCACTGAAGCAGGGTCGGGTACGTGCTCGAGCATTTCCATGCAGGTAACGACATCAAAACTTGCGGGCTCAGTTAGCGCAAGTGATTCGGCGGAGATAGCTTGATAATTTACCTGCGCACCACTTTCAAGTGCATGTAACTCAGCCACTTTTAGCGCTTTTTCCGATAAATCAATGCCAGTTGTTTGCGCACCAGATTGGGCCAAGGCTTCAGCCAGGATACCCCCCCCGCAGCCAACATCTAGGGCGCGCTTGCCATTGAGCTCTACAAAGCATTTTATCCACCCCAGGCGCAATGGATTAATAGCATGCAAGGGTTTGAATTCGCTATTTTGATCCCACCAGCGATGGGCTAAAGCGCTAAATTTCGCAATTTCAGATTGATCAACGTTCATATATCTTCACGCAAGGCAAAAGAGGATTTAGGGATTAAGACTTACGAATATAGCGGAAACAAAAAAGCCCGGGGTTAGCCGGGCTTTTTTGCGAGAGAAGCGAATTACTTAGTAGCAGCTGTGCCAACAACTTCGATGTCGGTACGGCGGTTCTTAGCGCGTCCTTCAGCAGTAGCATTGCTAGCAACTGGGTTGCTCTTGCCTTTGCTTTCGGTATAGATACGGCTTTGATCAACACCTTTGCTAACCAAATAGTCTTTAACTGATTGCGCACGACGCTGGCCAAGAGCCATGTTGTAAGCATCAGTACCAATGCTATCGGTGTTACCAACAGCGATGATGACTTCTAACTTGATTTTGCTCAAATCAGCAGCAATTTTGTCTAAAGTAGCTTTGCCTTCTGGCTTCAATGTTGATTTATCGAAGTCATACAAGGTATCAGCTTGTAAAGTGATTTTGCTCTGGGTTACAGCAGGAGCAGCAGCAGGTGCAGGAGGCTTAGGAGCAATCCAGCCATCGCAATCTTTCATTGCAGAAGCAGGTGTCCAGTTATTGTCACGCCAGCACAGGGTGCCATCGGAGTTTTTCCAGGGTAAGCTGCCATCTGAGCCAGTCCAGTTGTCATTACCTTGGGCCATAGCTGCGCTTGCCGAGATAGTAATTACAGAAGCGAGCAATAGTTTTACGGTTTTGTTCATTTTTTGTCCTCAAAAATCACTTTTAAATAATGTCAAACTTACACGTTTCGCTTTGCCTTAATTCACCTACTGCAAGGCGATACATCTAAATTTCTTACAATCTGACCAGAATGTTAGCACAAGTTATGTGTCTTCTAGATGATATTATTTCGATATGGAACAAGCCGCTAAAGAAACACTACCAATATCCCTAGAAGACGAAATGCGGAGGTCCTATTTGGACTACGCCATGAGCGTCATAGTCGGCAGAGCCTTGCCAGACGTACGTGATGGTCTCAAACCTGTCCACCGCAGGGTCCTTTTCGCGATGTATGAATTAAACAACGATTGGAATCGTCCTTACAAAAAATCTGCCCGTATAGTTGGCGATGTCATCGGTAAATACCATCCGCACGGCGATTCTGCGGTCTACGACACCATTGTCCGAATGGCGCAAGATTTCTCACTAAGGTATATGTTAGTTGACGGTCAGGGCAATTTTGGCTCAGTTGATGGTGATAATGCCGCGGCAATGCGCTATACCGAGATTCGTTTGCGCAAAATCGCCCATGAGCTTTTGGCCGATTTAGACAAAGAAACCGTTGATTTTGGCCCTAATTACGATGGCAGCGAGCACGAACCCCTGATTTTGCCTGCCAAAGTGCCTAATTTGCTCATTAATGGCTCTTCTGGCATTGCCGTGGGCATGGCCACAAATATTCCTCCACACAACCTCGATGAAGTGATTACCGCTTGTTTGCATGTTTTGCATAACCCGGATTGCACTATTGATGAGTTGATCGAAATCGTACCGGCCCCTGACTTTCCGACGGCCGGGATTATTTATGGGGTACAGGGAGTACGCGAAGGTTACCGTACCGGTCGCGGACGGGTAGTGATGCGGGCTAAAACCCACTTTGAAGATATCGACAAGGGATCACGTCAAGCTATCATTGTTGATGAGTTGCCTTATCAGGTAAACAAAAAGAATTTACTCGAACGCATTGCTGAATTAGTCAACGAGAAAAAAGTTGAGGGTATTTCCGATTTACGCGATGAGTCAGATAAGTCGGGCATGCGAGTGGTCATTGAACTGAAGCGCGGCGAAGTACCAGAGGTCGTACTCAATAATCTGTACAAAAGTACCCAGCTCCAAGACAACTTCGGCATGAATATGGTGGCCTTGGTTGATAACCAACCCCGCCTGCTCAATTTAAAACAGATGCTGGAATATTTTTTACAGCATCGACGCGAGGTGGTTACACGGCGGACGATTTTTGAATTGCGTAAAGCGCGCGATCGCGGCCATGTCCTTGAAGGACTCGCAGTTGCATTAGCGAACATCGACGAATTCATCGTGCTCATTAAAGCTGCTGCAAATCCGGTGATTGCCAAACAAGAGTTAATGAGTAAGCCCTGGGATTCCGCTATGGTGCGCGAGATGTTAGCGCGTGCTGAAACCGATACGCCGGGGGGTCGCAATGCTTATCGGCCGGATGGATTGTTGCCAGAATATGGCATGCAAGCGAGTGGTTTGTATCGCTTATCGGATAGTCAGGCGCAAGAAATTTTGCAAATGCGCTTACAGCGTTTGACTGGTCTTGAGCAAGACAAAATTGTTGCCGAATACAAAGAAGTGATGACTGAAATTTCCGATCTGCTCGATTTATTAGCAAAGCCATCGCGAGTCACGCAGGTTATTGAACAAGAATTAAAAGAAGTGCAAGCCGAATTTGGTATTGCTGGCGGTGATTCAGGGCGGCGTTCTTTTATTGAAATGAATGCGACTGAATTATTCACGGAAGATTTAATTACGCCGACCGATATGGTAGTAACCCTATCGCATACGGGGTACATGAAGAGCCAGCCCTTAAGTGAATATCGGGCGCAAAAACGGGGCGGTCGCGGTAAGCAGGCAGCTACTACGAAAGATGAAGACTGGATTGACACTTTATTTGTTGCCAATACCCATGACACGATTTTATGTTTCTCTGATCGAGGCCGGATGTATTGGCTAAAAGTCTGGGAAGTGCCACAAGGCAGCCGTACTTCACGCGGCAAACCGATTGTGAATATGTTCCCGTTAATCGAGGGCGAAAAGATCACTGTCATTCTGCCAATTAAGGGTTACCAAGATGATCACTTTGTCTTTATGGCCACTAGCTTGGGTACCGTCAAAAAAACCCGATTATCAGATTTTTCTAATCCCCGTAAAGGCGGCATTATTGCTGTTGACCTCAACGAAAATGATTTCTTAGTTGGCGCGGCAATTACGGATGGCAAGCATGATGTGATGTTGTTCTCCGATGCAGGTAAGGCTGTGCGTTTCGATGAGAATGATGTGCGCCCCATGGGACGAACTGCACGCGGTGTGCGGGGAATGAATTTAGGCCCTGCCCAGCAAGTGATTGCGATGCTAGTAGCGCCAGCTGAAGTCGCCGAAGTCAGCGTCGAGGGTGCCGATGGAAATTCAGTAGCTGTGCTTGAGGTCGGCGAGAACGCGAGTAC
Source organism: uncultured beta proteobacterium (assembly GCA_903837335.1). GTDB lineage: Bacteria > Pseudomonadota > Gammaproteobacteria > Burkholderiales > Burkholderiaceae > Polynucleobacter. The sequence goes on from CAILUH010000134.1 coordinate 4,798, forward strand.
AGCCAATGTGTTGGGCAGCGTCTTAACGGCCACTGAAAATGGCTTTGGTAAGCGCACACCCATCGCCGAGTACACCCGTCATGGCCGAGGCACTAAGGGCATGATTGCAATTCAAACTACTGAGCGTAATGGCAAAGTGGTCGCTGCGGCTTTAGTGTCACCAGATGATCAAATTATGTTGATTACTACGGGTGGCGTTTTAGTGCGCACTCGGGTAGCTGAGATTCGGGAGATGGGTCGAGCTACGCAGGGTGTTACCTTAATTAATGTGGACGAGGGTACTCGTTTATCAGGTCTGCAACGGATTGCTGAGAGCGATTCCGATGACGATGAGGTTGACGCAGAAGAGGGTCTTGCGAGCGAGGGCACGCTTGAGGGAGCACCTGATGAACCTGCTGATGATGCGGATAACTAGCCATTCATTTGGCTAATTCAATCTCTACCATGACGTTTGACCGCCGCATCTTTAATTTTTCTGCGGGACCTGCAACCCTGCCTGCTGAAGTCTTGCAGCAAGCGGCTGATGAATTATTAAATTGGCATGGTCTTGGCACTAGCGTGATGGAAATTAGCCATCGCAGCAAAGAGTTCATGGCGGTGTATGAAGAGGCTTTGCAAGACTTACGTTCGTTAATGCACATTCCCGATAATTATGAGATTTTATTATTGCAAGGGGGTGGCATTGGTCAAAATGCAGCGGTGCCGCTCAATTTAATGTCCTTAGCCCCGCATGGCCCTAAAGCTGATTTCATTGTCACGGGGGTATGGTCTGAGAAGTCAATTAAAGAGGCTGAAAAATACGGGGTTGCCCATTTAGCAGCAACTTCAGTAGCAGATCATTACCGCTCGATTCCCGCTCGTGCGACATGGCAATTATCGAGTGACGCTGCTTATGTGCATTACTGCGCAAATGAAACCATTGGTGGGGTGGAGTTTCAAACGATTCCAGAGGTTGGAGCAGTACCTCTCGTTGCCGATATCTCCAGTAATATTTTGTCACGAGAATTTGATGTGTCACGCTGTGGCGTGTGTTTTGCTGGAGCGCAGAAAAATATTGGGCCTTCTGGTGCGGCGATTGTGATTATTCGCCGTGATTTAATGGGTCACCAAATGCCAATAACACCCTCGGTATTTGATTGGGCTAAACAAGCGAATCATCAGTCGATGTTTAATACCCCCGCGACTTTTTCGATCTATATGGCCGGATTAGTCTTTAAGTGGCTCATTAGACAAGGTGGCGTTCCCGAGATGGCGAAGCGCAACCAAGTGAAGTCTCAGCTGCTCTATGATTTCATTGATGGTAGTAGTTTGTATGAAAATCGCGTTGAAAAATCGGTACGTTCACGTATGAATGTGACCTTCTTTTTAAAAAATGAAGAATTAAATACTGCATTTTTGGCACAATCGAGTGAAAATGGCTTAGCAGCATTACGCGGTCATAAAGCGGCTGGTGGTATGCGCGCTAGTATTTATAACGCAATGCCCTTAAAAGGCGTCGAGACCCTGATTGAATTTATGCGCGAATTTGAAAGGTTGGCTTAAGGTAATGGCAACGGAAGATCAGCGCCTTGCACCCTTGCGAGCGCAAATTGATAAGCTCGATCTAGAGCTCCTCGAGCTCATGTCCAAACGCGCCCGTGCCGCCCAGGAAGTTGGGCATATTAAAGGGGAGACGGCATCGCCAGTTTTTCGTCCTGAACGCGAATTACAAGTTATTGCCAATTTGCAAGAATCCAATTCGGGTCCGTTGCATGCCGATGGGATCACCGCAATTTGGCGAGAAATTATGTCTGCTTGCCGAGCGTTAGAGGCTAAGCAAATTATTGCCTATTTGGGTCCAAGAGGGACCTTTTCCGAGCAAGCAGCACAAGCTGCATTTGGTAGCTCGATTGAAGGGCTAGCTTGCAATAGTCTGGATGAGGTATTCAAAGCAGTAGAAAAGGGCGCGGCTCAATTTGGTGTGGTTCCAGTAGAAAATTCAAGCGAAGGTGCTATATCACGCACTTTAGATTTGCTCCTTGAATCACCATTGCAAATAAGTGGTGAAGTGGTTTTACCGATTCGCCACCATTTGCTAACTAAGTCAGGCTCACTCGCTGGCGTATCGACGGTGTGTGCGCATGCGCAAGCCTTAGCGCAATGTCAACATTGGCTTACTGCTCACGCCCCAAACTTAAAACGGCAGGCGGTCAGTAGTAATGCGGAGGCAGCTCGAATGGCTTCGCTGGATCCTACATTGGCTGCCATTGCTGGTGAACCCGCACAAATTGCCTACGGATTACAGGTGAATGCAGGGCATATTCAAGACGATGCGCATAATCGAACCCGTTTCGTCATTATTGGCCGGCACACTTGCCAAGTAACCGGCCACGATCAAACTTCTTTGGTACTTTCGGTTGATAACCAAGCCGGCGCTGTCTATCGCCTATTAGCCCCCTTAGCCCAACACGGTGTTTCAATGACTCGCCTTGAATCTCGTCCTGCACGCAAAGGAACTTGGGAATATCACTTTTATATTGATATCGCTGGTCATGCTAAAGATGACAAGGTTGCCTTGGCCCTTGGCGATTTACAAAAACTTGCCGCTTTTTATAAAATGCTGGGGTCTTACCCTCGCGCAGCGGTTTAATTTACGATGGTGACTAAGTTGGTAAAGCTCGGTTTGCAACATGTGCAAGATATTGCACCTTACATTGGCGGCCGACCCATCAGTGAGGTAGCTCGCGAATATGGCCTTGAAGAAAGTAAAATTGTTAAGCTAGCCTCAAATGAAAATCCACTGGGGATGCCGCAATCAGCAATTGATGCAATGTCCCGAGCCGCTAGTGACTTAGGTCGTTATCCCGATTCCAATGGCTTTGAGCTAAAGGAAGTGCTTTCTAAGCGCCTTGGAGTTCCTAGCGATTGGATTACCTTGGGCAATGGTAGCAATGATATTTTGGAGCTTGCTACACGGGCTGTAGCCCAAACTGACGATACCATTATTTTTTCTAAACATGCTTTTGCAGTCTATTCATTAGCAACGCAAGCTGTGGGAGCGCAGGCAATCGAAGTAGCCCCCACTGCTGACTATGGACATGATTTAACGGCCATGCTGGCAGCAGTTAAAAATACCGAGTCATCTGGTAAATCTAAAGCAAAGTTAGTTTTCATTGCCAACCCCAATAATCCAACGGGTAGTTATTTAAGTGCGGCGGCCATTGAAACTTTTTTAAGCGCTATACCTAGTCATGTCGTGGTGGTATTGGATGAGGCTTACAACGAATACTTAAGCCCTGAACAGCGCTATAACGCGATTGACTGGGTTAAGCGCTTTCCCAATTTACTGGTATCAAGAAGTTTTTCTAAAGCCTATGGCTTAGCTGGCTTGCGTATCGGCTATGGCGTAGCGCAACCTGAGTTAACCGATTTACTCAATCGGATTCGCCAGCCATTTAATGTGAACAGTTTGGCGCAAGCTGCGGCGATTGCGGCTTTACAAGACACGCAATTTTTACAGCGGGGTTATGACTTGAATCGCGCTGGTTATGCACAGTTGACTACCGCATTCACCGAACTCAATTTACCCTTTTTGCCCTCAGCGGGAAACTTTGTTTTAGTCAGGGTAGGCGACGACGAAGGGGCAGGTGCACGCGTGAATTTAGCTTTGGTTAAGCGGGGCATTATTGTGCGACCAGTGGGTAATTATGGTTTACCGCAATGGTTACGAATTTCAATTGGCTTGCCTGAAGAAAACGCCATCTTTATTGCAGCCTTACGCGACATCTTATGAGTCAAGCCCATTTTGGAACGGTGACGATTGTTGGGGTGGGCTTAATTGGCGCATCCCTTGGCTTAGCTTTAAAAAAAGCGGGCTGCGTTACATCAGTCTTGGGGGTGGGGCGAAGTCAAGCCAATTTAGATCAAGCTTTAAAAATGGGTGCGATTGATGCTGTAGTAAGTCTTCCTGAAGCTGCCGCGCGTTCGCAAATTATTGTCTTATGTATGCCGGTTGCCCAAATGCGCGCCTGTTTTAGTGCTCTTGAACCCCTTCTACAAGTCAATACTTTAGTGACTGATGCCGGTAGCACTAAAAACGATATTATTTTGGCCGCAAAAGAAGTATTAGGAAAAAAGGCCTGCCAATTTATTCCTGCTCATCCTATTGCTGGAGGCGCACAGCATGGCGCAGTGGCGGCACAAGTTGATCTGTTTAAGGGAAAGCAAACCATTATTTGCCCCTTACAAGAAAATTCTGCCGCCGATTTAGATTTAATTAAACAATTTTGGAGTGCCACAGGCGCAACGGTAAAACTCATTTCAGCAATTCAACACGACGCTATTTATGCTGCTGTGTCGCACCTGCCCCATGTCTTATCTTATGCGTTGATGTTAAGCGTGATGAACGCCGAAGACGCGGCCGAGAAATTAGGTCATGCGGGCGGCGGGTTTCGCGATTTCACTCGTATTGCTGCCTCTAGCCCCGAAATGTGGCGTGATATTTGTTTAGCTAATCGGGTGGCGATTTTGCATGAATTAGATCAGTATCTTGCGATTACAAAACACTTGCGTGATTTAATTGCCAATAGCGATGGCGCTGCCTTAGAAAAATTATTTATTAAAGCGAGTGAGGCACGCCAAAAATGGACTGGGTCTGAATGACTGAGCTTAGTCAAGCCGCAATGATTCAATTAGGCCCATTTACCCACGCTAGTGGAGCAGTGCAATTACCCGGTTCTAAAAGTATCTCTAACCGCGCTTTGCTCTTAGCAGCTTTAGCTAGCGGAGAAACCCGCTTACAAAATTTATTGGATGCTGACGATACGCAAGTCATGCGGCAAGCTTTGCGTGCTTTGGGTTTACAGGTAACTGATCACGTCTTTGAGTTGGCTTGTTCTGTACAGGGAAGTAGTGGCCACTTCCCGGTTAAGCAAGCGAATTTGATGATGGGCAATGCCGGTACCGCAATTCGCCCCTTAACAGCGGCTTTAGCAGTACAAGGGGGCTCTTATCGTTTAGCAGGTGTGCCGCGCATGCACGAGCGACCCATTCGTGATTTGGTAGATGGCTTGCGCCAGCTTGGCGCTGACATTGTGTATCTGGGTACCGAGGGTTATCCGCCCATTCAAATTAATCCGGCAACGATTGCAATTCCTGCGACAGTGCAAGTACGTGGCGATGTCTCTAGTCAGTTTTTAACCGCTTTACTAATGACCTTGCCGTTGGTGGCAAAGCAAGCTATTCGCCTTGAAGTGGTGGGGGATTTAATTTCTCGTCCCTATATCGAAATTACACTCAAGATGATGGCTTTATTTGGCGTGCTTGTGCAGTGTCCCGATGATCATACTTTTGTTATTCCCGCATTTACCGGCACTGCGTACCAAAGTCCGGGTACCGTAATGGTTGAGGGCGACGCTTCATCAGCATCCTATTTTTTAGCAGCCGGTGCGATTGCCAAGGGGCCGATGCGGGTGTTGGGGGTTGGTCGCGATAGCATCCAAGGTGATGTTGCTTTTGTCGAAGCATTGGCACAAATGGGGGCGGTAGTTCGTCAAGGCGCTGATTGGCTAGAGGTAGCAGGAGTACAAACACCCTCAGGTCGCTTACAAGGTATTACCTTAGATTGCACGGCGATTCCAGATGCAGCGATGACCTTAGCTGTGGTTGCCTTATTTGCTGAAGGCGAAACGCGCTTAAATCATATTGCTAGTTGGCGGGTAAAAGAAACCGATCGCATTGCTGCGATGGCAAAAGAGCTGCATAAATTAGGCGCAAGTGTTGAGGAAGGGCAAGATTATCTGTGCATTCGGCCGCCCACTTCACTCGCAAATTGGCGCTCACCAGCTGAGGGAATCGACACTTACGATGATCATCGTATGGCCATGTGTTTTTCATTGGCGAGTTTTGGTCCAAAGGCAATTCAAATCAATCATCCTGCATGCGTGGCGAAAACCTTCCCTGATTATTTTGCCGTCCTCACAAAGCATCTTAGCTAATCAAATTAAAGCGTAATTCATGCCATCTTTGCCTCCTGTCATTGCCATCGATGGTCCAACAGCTTCGGGCAAAGGTACCGTCGCAGTTTTGGTGGCCGAGGCTTTGGGTTTCCATTATTTAGAAAGTGGCGCCTTATATCGTTTAGTGGCACTAGCCAGTGAGCGAGTGGGGTTAAGTTCTAGCGCTGCTGTTGCTTTGGGGCAACTCACCTCCACCCTGTCAATTACCTTCAAAGATGGCTTAGTTTTACTGCAGGGGGAGGATGTCAGTACTGCACTGCGAGCTGAGTCAATTGGGAAAAGGGCCTCGGAAGTAGCCATTCATCCCGAGGTGAGAGCCGCTTTAGTGGGTTTACAGCGTAGTTTTCGTCAATTACCCGGCTTGGTGGCTGACGGGCGCGATATGGGCAGTGTGATTTTCCCTGATGCCAGCCTTAAGGTTTACCTCACTGCCAGCGTGCTAGCGCGAGGCCAACGAAGGTATAAGCAGTTGATAGCTAAGGGATTTTCTGCTAATATGGCGGACTTACTGCGAAATTTAGAAGAGCGTGATGCACGGGATCAAACCCGCGAAAATGCGCCCCTCCTAATAGCAGCAGGAGCCAAAACCTTGGATACCTCGGACTTATCGGTTGAACAAGCGGTGCGGCAAGTTTTAGCTTGGTATCAAGGTTGAGCCCAAGCGTTTTAAGTAAGTGTGGTTGGTAATTTGTTTTTCTTGTTTTTTAGCGTCTTCAGAAACTCTACAACGCAAATTCTTAAAAGCGTGTTTCTGTAAGGCTTTTGCAACCTAACCCGTCGGGCCTTCCGGCGGCACAAAGTGAATACACATGTCTGAATCTTTTGCAGCACTATTTGAAGAATCCCTAACCCGTTCTAATATGAAAACCGGCCAGGTTATTTCGGCCGAAGTCCTTCGTATTGATCATAATTTCGTAGTCGTAAACGCTGGCTTAAAGTCAGAAGCGTTTATTCCTGTTGAAGAATTCCATAACGACGCGGGCGAAATTGAAGTTAACCCCGGCGATTTTGTTTCTGTTGCCATCGATGCACTTGAAAATGGTTATGGCGATACGATTCTGTCGCGTGATAAGGCCAAACGATTGGCGTCATGGATGAATCTCGAAAAAGCCCTCGAACAAGCTGAGATCGTTACTGGAACAGTTACTGGCAAAGTCAAAGGCGGCCTCACTGTCATGGTGAATGGTATTCGCGCTTTCTTACCAGGTTCACTGGTTGATACTCGACCCATTAAAGACACAAGCCCCTATGAGGGCAAAACGATGGAGTTTAAAGTTATTAAGCTTGATCGTAAGCGTAATAACGTGGTCTTATCCCGTCGCGCAGTAGTCGAAGCTAGCCAAGGCGAAGAGCGTGCTAAGTTGATGTCGAACCTCAAAGAAGGTTCGGTTGTGCAGGGCGTAGTGAAAAATATTACCGATTACGGCGCCTTTGTTGACTTAGGTGGTATTGACGGCCTCTTACACATTACCGATTTGGCCTGGCGTCGCGTGCGTCACCCAAGCGAGATGTTGACTGTTGGTCAGGAAGTTACCGCGAAGATTTTGAAGTTCGACCAAGAGAAGAACCGTGTTTCACTCGGTGTGAAGCAGCTTGGCGATGATCCTTGGGTTGGTATCGCACGTCGTTACCCACCAAACACCCGTTTATTTGGCAAAGTAACTAACTTGACTGACTACGGTGCGTTTGTTGAAATTGAATCTGGTATCGAAGGTTTGGTCCACGTTTCGGAAATGGACTGGACTAATAAGAATGTCGCGCCAAGCAAAGCTACCGCATTAGGTACTGAAGTTGAAGTAATGGTGCTTGATATAGATGAAGATAAACGCCGTATTAGCTTGGGCATTAAACAGTGCAAAGCGAATCCTTGGGAAGAGTTTTCACGTGGGCAGCAAAAAGGCGATAAGTTAACTGGAGCAATTAAGTCGATTACCGACTTCGGCGTCTTTATTGGCTTGCCAGGCGGCATCGATGGTTTGGTTCATCTCTCCGATTTATCTTGGAACGAGCCAGGCGAAGAAGCCGTGAAGAAGTATAAAAAAGGTGATGAAGTTGAAGCGACCGTACTAGCAATTGATGTTGAGAAAGAGCGCATTTCGCTTGGTATCAAGCAGTTGTCTGGTGACCCATTCAATAATTACACTTCTACTAGTGACAAAGGCAGCATGGTTACTGGTACTGTGAAGAGTGTTGATGCTAAGGGCGCAGTCATTCATTTAGCCGATGAAGTCGAAGCGTATTTGCGTGCTTCAGAAATTTCAACCGACCGGGTTGAAGATGCGCGTAATGTTTTGAAAGAGGGTGATTCTGTGACTGCAATGATTATTAATATCGACCGCAAGTTACGTAACATTAATCTTTCGATTAAAGCAAAAGATAGCGCTGATCAACAAGACACGATGACTAAAATGCAAGGTGAAGCGCAATCTGGCACAACCAATTTAGGCGCTTTGTTAAAAGCAAAAATGGATAACCAGGGCTAATTTAAATCAACGCTACTTTCATCTGAGGGTAGCGTTTTTTTACTTATTCATCATGTCAGATCAAGAGCAACAAGCGATTACCCGATCAGAGTTGGTCGAAAGCTTGGCGGAGCAATTTCCGCAGTTATTACCGCGCGATGTTGAATTGGCTGTTAAAACCTTGCTCGATACCATGACTCAAGCATTAGCCGAAGGTAAGCGGATTGAATTGCGTGGCGTTGGTAGTTTTGTTTTGCATCATCGACCAGCACGCGCAGGACGAAATCCCAAATCTGGAGAGAAAGTATTAATTCCCGAAAAACGGGTGCCGCACTTCAAGCCAGGCAAAGAACTTCGCGAACGAGTCGATTATCAAGCGCATAAAGCCAAAGGTAGTTCGGGTGCTTAGTCGCTTTGGGCGTCATGATTCAGATTGAAACCGCATGGTTATTGCTCTTGCCGGTGTTGTTTGGTTTGGGGTGGCTAGCATCGCGGTGGGATTTTCGTTTAGAAAGCCGAATGGACGAACAAGAGCGCATGCGTCAACAGCGCTCAACTTTTAAAGGCTTAAGTCTTTTACTGAATGAGCAGCCTGATCAGGCTATCGAAACCCTCGTCAAAATTGCGCAACTTGATCCCGAGACCATCGAACTTCATTTTTCATTAGGTAATTTATTTCGCCGCAGAGGTGAAACCGAGCGCGCAATTCGAGTGCATCAGCATTTAGCCAACCGCACCGACTTAAAATCGCGAGATCGCGACCACGCCGCTTATGAATTAGGCCGCGATTTTTTACGCGCTGGCTTATTAGATCGTGCCGAGGCCTCTTTAAATCGTGTGGGTGAAGGTAAGTACGCCGTTCCAGCGAAAGAAAGTTTATTAGAGATGTATCAAGTTGAGCGCGATTGGAAAAAAGCCATCGTTGCCGCCACTGAACTTGCTGCCCTACAAAATAAAAGTCATCAAATAGAAATTGCCCAGTTTCATTGCGAAATTGCTCAAGAGGCGTTGCGCAGGAACGACCTCCTTGAGGCCGAACAATCGATTGAGCGGGCTTTACAAGCTGTTCCTAATCAAGCTCGCGCGCTTATTTTGCAAGGCGATTATTTGCTAGCGATGGACCGGCCAGCACAGGCGATAGAGGCTTGGAATTTAATTGCCCAAAATCACCCTGCATATATGCATTTAGTTGCGGATCGTTGGATGGCTGCTTTCACTAGCTTAGATAGGGCTAAGGAGGGCTTAAATCAGCTGGCTGATTTATTGCCAACGCAAGGCTCGGGCGAATTATTAGACATCGTGCATAAGCACACCATGAGCTTACTGGGCGCAAATGCGGCAGAAGCGATGTTAGTTGAAGTCATGCAGCATTCACCTAGCTTAAGCGCGTTAGCAAAGCTTGCAGAAACCCGTTTGACTTTAGCAAAGACTGATGGCCCTGCGACACGCATTACTGACTTACAGGCAACACTGGGGTTGTTAAAACTGCGCACTACCTCATTAGCTCGCTATACCTGTGGTAATTGTGGCTTTAGGGCAAGACGTTTTTATTGGCAATGTCCGGGCTGTAATCATTGGGAGGCATACTCCCCTCGTAGATCAGAGGGCGCGATTAGTGGCCCCTCTGAGTAATGTTGACCTGTGCTAAAGGCGTAAGGATAGATTCATGAAAGTGACCATTGTTGGTAGTGGATATGTTGGGTTAGTAACGGGCGCCTGTTTAGCTGAAATTGGTAATGACGTTTTTTGTTTAGATCTGGACCCAAAAAAAATAGCCACCTTAAATTCAGGTGGAGTGCCTATTTTTGAGCCTGGACTCAAAGAGGTCATTGAGCGAAATCGTGTGGCTGGACGCTTGCAATTTTCTACCGATATTGCGGCAAGTGTGGCACATGGAGAAATTCAATTTATTGCGGTCGGAACACCGCCTGATGAAGACGGTTCTGCAGATTTGCAGTATGTAGTAGCTGCAGCCCGTAATATTGGCCGTCACATGACATCCCCAAAAGTGATTGTTGATAAATCTACAGTGCCGGTGGGTACTGCCGACCGAGTGACAGCAGCAATTGCAGAGGAACTTAAGCTACGTAATTTAAATTTTGATCTGTGGTCAGTCGTTTCAAACCCAGAGTTTTTAAAAGAAGGTGCTGCAGTTGAAGATTTTATGCGCCCTGATCGTATTGTGATTGGTACTGCTAGTGATGCTGCAGGCTTACGTGCTCGTGAACAAATGCGCAAGCTCTATGCCCCCTTTAATCGTCATCATGAGCGTACCTACTATATGGATGTAAAAAGTGCTGAGCTCACGAAGTATGCTGCAAATGCAATGTTGGCAACGCGTATTTCATTTATGAATGAGTTAGCGAATTTAGCTGATATCGTGGGTGCAGATATTGAGTCGGTAAGGCAGGGAATTGGCTCTGACTCGCGAATTGGTTATGGTTTTTTATACTCAGGCACTGGATACGGCGGCTCTTGCTTTCCCAAAGATGTCTCAGCGTTGAGTAAAACAGCGCTAGAACATGGTCGTGATTTAAAAATTTTGCAAGCTGTTGAGGTGGTAAACGAGGCCCAAAAAACCATCTTGATTGAAAAAATAGTGAAACGTTTTGGCAATGATCTAACTGGCTTGAGATTTGCTTTATGGGGTTTAGCTTTTAAGCCCAATACGGATGATATGCGCGAGGCTCCAAGCCGTGTGATTATTCAAGAATTAGTCCAACGTGGGGCTAGTGTCGTTGCTTATGATCCTGTTGCCATGGCAGAGGCGCAACACTGCCTTGAAGCCGACTTTAAAGACAATCCGGCTGGCTTAAAAAAGGTTAGCATGGTGAATGGTTCTATGGATGCGGTTGACGCTTGCGATGCCCTGGTGATTGTGACCGAATGGAAAGCCTTCCGTAGCCCTGATTTTGAGCAGCTGAAACAAAAGTTGAAAAATCCCATTATTTTTGATGGCCGAAATTTATATGAGCCATTAACTATGCAAGAATTGGGTATTGAGTATTTTGGCATCGGGCGGCATAGTTAAGTCAGTCAGTAAAATTCACGAAATAGTACAAGCTAAATAAACATACAGCAGATGGTCGAAAAAGCACAAGCCACACAATTTCAACAAACCCGCATCTTGGTGGTGGGGGATGTCATGTTGGATCGCTATTGGTTTGGCGATAGCGAGCGCATTTCTCCCGAGGCGCCTGTACCAATAGTTCAGGTAGCAAAAATTGATGAGCGCTTAGGTGGTGCTGCTAATGTAGCCCGAAATGTGGCGGCTTTGGGTGCGAAAACCAGTTTGTTAGGCGTAGTGGGTATAGATGAAGCGGGAACTCGCGTGAGTGAACTGCTCTTAGCTAGTGGTGTTGATAGTCATTTAGAGCAAGATGCCAAAGTGCCGACCACTGTTAAATTGCGCGTCATTGCGCGGCAACAACAATTGATTCGCCTTGATTTTGAAGAGGCGCCGAGTGCTGCTGCTTTAGAGCACAAATTGGCTCGTTTCGAAGCGTTACTTGGCGCAGTCGATGCAGTGATTCTTTCGGATTACGGCAAAGGCGCTTTAGATCAAGTTGCCACCATGATTTTGCAAGCTAAGGCCAAACAGAAAATTATCTTAGTTGACCCCAAAGGCAGTGACTTTGAGCGCTATCGTGGCGCAACTGTCATTACGCCGAATCGCGGTGAGTTGCGGCAAGTTATTGGCAAATGGGCTAGTGAGAATGAACTTACCGAGCGGGCTCAAGCCTTACGACATTCCTTAGATATTCAAGCCTTACTTTTAACCCGGTCAGAAGAAGGCATGAGTTTATATACCGATGCCGGTGTTAGCCATGTGCGTGCTCAAGCCCGCGAAGTGTTTGACGTCTCTGGTGCCGGCGATACAGTGATTGCGACCTTAGCAGTAGCGCTTGCAGCGGCTTGGCCGCTTGAGCGCGCAATGGCTTTGGCTAATCGTGCTGGCGGCATCGTCGTAGGTAAGTTAGGCACAGCAACAGTAACTAGCGAGGAATTACAGTGACCATTATTGTTACCGGTGCTGCTGGCTTCATCGGCTCTAATTTAGTCGCCGCACTCAATGCGCGCGGTGAGCGGCAGATCATTGCTGTCGACGATTTGACTCAAGGCGATAAATTTCGCAATATGGCCGATCTGTATATAGCTGATTATGTCGATAAGACTGCTTTTATTAATGGCTTTAAAAAAGGCTGGTTTGGTCAGGTTAAAGCAGTTTTCCATCAGGGCGCTTGTTCTGACACCATGGAGAGCGATGGCGTGTTTATGATGGCGAATAACTATCAATATTCAATTGATGTTTACGAAACCTGCATGGCGCAAAAGGCTTCTTTCTTATATGCCTCTTCAGCTGCAGTGTATGGCGGCTCTGAGCAATTTGTAGAAGACCGCCAATTTGAAAAGCCACTGAATGTGTATGGCTATTCAAAATTTTTATTTGATCAATATATGCGTGCCAAGTTTGCTGAGAATGCTAATCCAGCACAAGTGGTTGGCCTGCGTTACTTTAATGTTTATGGTGCGCGTGAATCGCACAAAGGCCGAATGGCATCGGTAGCGTTTCATCAATTTCACCAGTTTAAAAAACAGGGCTTTGTAAAATTATTTGGTGAGTATGGCGGTTATCAGTCAGGTGAACAAAGCCGTGATTTTGTATCGATCGAAGATGTGGTTAAAGTCAATTTATTTTTCTTTGACCACCCTGAAAAAAGTGGTATTTTTAATTTAGGTACTGGTCAAGCCCAACCTTTTAATGACGTCGCTTGTGCGGTAGTGAATTCTTTGCGCAAAGCCGCGGGCGATCCGCCACTGACTCTACCCGAATTAGTTAAAGCGGGTTTAATTCAATACATTCCGTTTCCGGATGATTTAAAGGGCAAGTACCAGTGTTTTACGCAAGCCGATATGCAACAATTGCGCGCTATTGGCTATCCGAATGCCTTCCTTAATGTTGAGCAGGGTGTCAGTCACTATGTCGACTGGCTGTCAGCAAATGCTGATTTTTTAGCTCAACCGATCTAATCCTGTTTTTTTAGTCAACTCACTTTCTCCGATTTCGTTGTAATGCCTCGCAGGCTTCAGCTTGCGACTCATCATTAACGTGTCATTTTTTGGAGAATCTATGGTTTGGAATTTGAATTCAGTTTTACGTCATCTATTTTTAAAGCTTACTTTTGTCGTAACGCTTATTGCATCTTGGGGGATGCTACATAACACCGCAGTAGCATCTAATGATGGCATTAATGTGAACACGGCTAGCCAAAGCGAGCTCGAAAGCATCAAAGGTATTGGGCCAGCGCGGGCTCGAGCAATTATTACTGCACGAGATGAAGGCGGCATTTTTCAAGATGCTGATGATTTGCAGAAGCGCGTCCGTGGTATCGGCTCTAAATCTGTAGAAAAATTAATTGATAACGGTCTGTCGATTGAAGCGGCTGGTGGGTATCGTGACACTAAAAGCAAGGGTCGCACTGAGTATGCTGGAGGTCGTCGCAAGCCAACTAATAAAGGTTATGAGCGTGAAAAGGCCTATTCAGGAAAAGCGTCACAAAGAAATTAAGCCACAGCTCAGGCGCCAAATCAGCTAATCTGTTGGCCTTAAGTGCAGTAATTCAGCTCACGGCAGGCAATTTCCAATGTGGCTAAAATGAACCAATGAATTTGCCTGCCGTGCCAGACTTAGTCCCGATCCCTCCTTATCTTACGATTGCCGATACCGTCGGCAATACGCCTTTGGTCCGCTTGCAGCGAATCCCTGGATCTGTAGGTGAGCCCCGTAAAAACCTCATTTTAGGTAAATTGGAAGGTAATAATCCCGCAGGCTCGGTAAAAGATCGCGCAGCCTTATCAATGATTCGACGTGCACAAGAGCGTGGTGAAATTCAACCAGGCGATACCTTGATTGAGGCAACGAGTGGTAATACGGGAATAGCCTTGGCCATGACAGCAGCGATGTTGGGATACAAAATGCTCTTGGTCATGCCGGAGAA
>CAILUH010000135.1 GCA_903837335.1 uncultured beta proteobacterium
CCTACAATGCGCATACCACTGCCAGTGATGCGCTCTGGGCTGGTTTGCCCGTCTTAACTTGTAAGAATGCTTCTTTTGCAAGTCGAGTTGCAGCTAGCTTACTTAATGCGATTGACTTGCCAGAGTTAATTACTACGAACTATCAAGAATATGAATCGCTAGCGATTACTTTGGCGAATGATTCGGCAAGGCTACAGCAACTGAGGGCAAAATTAGCCGCGCAACGTTTAACTGCCCCCTTATTTAATACTCCCTTATTTGCACAGCAAATCGAGGCCGCCTACAGACAAATGATGGAACGCTATTGGGATGATTTGCCAATAGACCATATTCAGTATTTACCCTAGGGCTAATACGAGACATTCAGTAAACATGAGAATATAAAGAGACTATGAAAATATTTCAAAAAGTAAGGACGCTTATTTCTTTAACTGTGGGTTTAACCTTGGGCTTAGGCAGTTTGTGTTTGATACCATCTTCCCGAGCCGCCGATTTAAAGGAAATTCAAGTCAGCCAGATCGAGGTGCTCGCCAGCAATGAAGCTCCTGAGTTATTAAAAACATTAGAAGAGTTAGTTGCAATTGAATCGGGCAGCACTGATTTAGACGGCTTGGCGAAAATACAGGCAGCGATCGGTAAAAAATTAGATGGACTTGGCATCCCCTATCAATTAATTCAGGGTAGCGGTAATACGAAAACTGGAGCAATGGTTTTAGTCAAAATAAAGGGCAATGGAACGGCAAAAATTGCGCTTATTGCCCATATGGATACGGTATATCAAAAGGGGGATAGTAAGAAGCAGCCCTTTAAAGTCGCCGACGGCAAAGCCTATGGGCTTGGTATTCAGGATGACCGAGCTGGTATTGCAGTCATTTTGCATACCCTCAAAATTATCAAAACCGCCGGGATTAATTCTTTTGGCGAATTAACGGTATTAATTAATGCCGATGAAGAAATTGGTTCACCTGGATCTAAAGAAACCATTATGGCTTTGGGTGAGGTAAACGACTTAGTCATTTCTTGTGAAACCAGTGGCACTAAAGCCGATTATGTACGCTTAGCAACCTCTAGCATTGCGCGTGCCGATCTTAAGGTGCAGGGGAAGGCCGCACATTCTGGTGCTAATCCTGAATTTGGCCGCAATGCTTTATACGAAATGGCGCATCAAGTTTTGCAAACGCGCGATTTAAATAATATAGCGCCTGGCGTTAAATTTAATTGGACGGTGGCACAGGCTGGCACGGTACGAAATATGATTCCCTTTGGGGCTTCAGCAACAGCAGATATTCGGGCCAATAAAATGAGTGACTTTGACTTAGTAGAGGAAAAGCTCAAGGAAAAAATTCAACAGCATTTAATTCCAGAAACTACAGTCACACTCGATTTTGTTCGCGCTAGACCGCCTTTAGTACCCACTGATAAAAGTTTAGCAGTCGCCAAATTAGCGCAGTCAATAGCGAAAGAAATTCAATGGCCATTGGATATCCTCGAAACCCCAACTGGCGGAGGTACTGATGCTGCTTATGCGCAAACTCGTAGTCGTGGCGCTGTGATAGAGAGTTTTGGTTTGCAGGGCTTTGGGGGTCATACCGATAATGCTGAATACATCTTGATTGAATCGATTAAGCCCAGATTATTCATTACGAGCATGCTGATTGATCAATACTCACGTAAACACAATTCAACTAAGTAGTTACTTCAAATCCTTATAGGTGCCGGGATACAAAATAGCTTTTGTGACTTTGTGAATATCTCGATGACCTGTAAAGGCCATGGATAGATCGAGTTCGCGATGAATAATTTCTAGACACTTAGTAACGCCAGCCTCGCCCATTGCGCCAAGACCATACAAAAAGGCTCTGCCAATCATTGTGCCGCGAGCGCCTAAGGCCCAAGCCTTAAGGACATCTTGCCCTGAGCGAATGCCACCATCAACCCAGACTTCGATATCCTTGCCCACTGCATCAACAATTTCGGGTAGGGCGTGAATACTAGAGACAGCATGATCGAGTTGCCGACCACCATGATTCGACACAATTAAGGCATCCGCCCCTGAGTCAGCAGCTAAGCGCGCATCTTCGATATCTAAGATACCTTTGATAATCAGTTTGCCACCCCAGCGTTTTTTAATCCATTCGACATCATCCCAACTTAAGCCCGGATCAAATTGTTCGGCGGTCCATGAGGATAAGGACGCCATATTGCCAACTCCAGAAGCATGACCCACAATGTTGCCAAAATTACGACGTGGTGTTTTAGCCATACCAAGACACCACCTTGGTTTAGTCATCATATTGATGACATTTGCAATGGTTAGTTTGGGCGGAGCGCTTAAACCGTTTTTTAAATCTTTATGGCGTTGCCCCAAAATTTGTAGATCCAAGGTAAGC
>CAILUH010000136.1 GCA_903837335.1 uncultured beta proteobacterium
CTAACATTAAGGCCCGCAGCATGCCCATTCCCCGCTCTCCTTCTAACTGAAATTCTGCAACCAGTTGGCGTAATTCATTGCGCAATAATTCGCCCTTAGCTTGCACTTGGGCTAAAAATTGGGGAGCTAAGAGTTGCTCAATAACACTAATACCTACTGCTGTCATGAGGGGATTGCCGTTGTAAGTGCCGCCTTGATTACCAGCTACAAAGCACGCTACTGCATCAGTAGCTAATAGGGCTGCCAAGGGAACGCCACCACCAATACCTTTACCCAAGGTCATGATGTCGGGCTTAATGCCAAATTGTTCATAAGCAAATAAGCTGCCTGTACGCCCGCTTCCCGATTGCACTTCGTCAACTATCAATAAGATATTTCGCTCTTGTGTGAGTTGGCGTAAATTTTGCATAAATTCTGGTGTACAGGGAATGACGCCACCCTCACCTTGAACTGGCTCTACCATTACCGCTACGGTGTTATCGGTAATGCAGGCAATGACTGAGCTGAGGTCGTTAAGATTGGCTTTCGGAAAGCCGGCAACCTGTGGTGCAAACATGCTATCCCAGCCTGGTTTGCCAGAAGCGCTCATAGTAGCTAGAGTGCGCCCATGAAAACCGTGATCAAAAGTAATAATTTCAAAGGCACCCGCTTTATTGAGTTGCCCCCATTTACGCGCTAGCTTTATCGCTCCTTCATTGGCTTCAGCGCCACTGTTCGCAAAAAAAACTTTATCAAAACAGCTATTCGCAGTCAGTAGATTTGCTAAACGCAGCATGGGTTCGTTGTAAAACGCAGGGCTAGGACTAATTAATAATTTGGCTTGGGTATTGAGCGCCGCAATCATGCCAGCGTTAGCATGCCCTAAGCAATTTACAGCCCACCCTTGCATGAAGTCGAGATAGCGCTTGCCATTTTGATCAGTTAACCAAGAACCCTCACCCTGCACCATCACCAATTCTGGGCGTGGGGTAATAAACATAATGGCGTCGGTATTCAGCGTTTTATTGGTCATGAGGCAAGAATGGTAATTAAATTAAATAAAATTGAATTATGAAACGGTTTCATCTAAGCTGCGAGATAAATCTGCGGCACTGGTAAACGAGTCAGCAAAAAATTCAGCTTCCGGTAATTGGCATTGGCCTATAAAGTCACGGCGTGCGGCATTAACCACCAGTGGCGACCCACAAGCATAAACCTGCATAGCCTTTAGACTGGGAAAGTCTTGCATCACTGCTTGGTGAACAAAACCCGTTCGACCTTGCCACTGGTCGGCAGGTATTGCATCTGACACTACCGGTATATAGTGAAAGTCGGGGATGGTGCTAGCCCAGTTTTTGCATAGTGCATCTAGGTAAAGATCAGTAGGTCGACGGCCACCCCAATAGAGGCTGATAGGCCGCTGAATTTTTTTGGCAAGCATGTGTTCAATGATCGCTTTAATCGGAGCAATTCCAGTGCCTGCAGCCAAAAAGAGGATGGGTTTAGTCGACTCTTCACGCAAAAAGAAACTACCCAGCGGTCCTTCAAAACGGAGGATTGCTTTCTCTTGTAAAAATTGGGTTGGCATGCCGCTGGAGTTGTCATTACTACTGTCTTGCTGATGCCCAAAAACAAAATCAGTAAAAAGGCCGCCTGGCAAATGCCGAATTTGGACTTCGAGGGGACCATCGTGTTCGGGTGCTGTGGCCAAAGAGTAAGCGCGGCGCTGACCATCTTTGAGTAAAAATTCAATATATTGCCCAGCTAAATACTGAAAACGTTCAGCTGCAGGCAGTTGTAATTGCAAAATTGCCACATCCGTGGTGGGGCGGGTAATTGAGTTCACGCGACAGGGCACTTTACGCACTGGCAAATCGCTGCCCCCTTGTACTTCACGCACCTCAATGATGAGATCGGCGGTAGCTTGTGCGCAGCAAAATAGACTCATACCGGCCAATTCTTCAGCACGACTCAAGGCGCTTTCACTATGCTCGCCATGCTGAACTTGGCCTGAAATCACTTTCCCTTTACAGGAACCGCAGGCTCCATTCTTGCAGCCGTAAGGTAAGTTAATTCCCTGGCGCAGGGCGGCCTCTAAAATAGTTTCATCGGTGTTGACGATAAACTCCTTGCCGCTAGCCTTCAGTGTGACTTGATGCCCCAAAACCCATTCCTTTCAATAAATCGGTACGATATAACTCATGCGTAACACCACCCACCTATTTGCTAAGCCTAGACTCCTGATTGTGGGATGTGGAGATATAGGGCTAAGAGTTGTTGAGCAGTTAGCACCGGCTTTTCATATTTTTGCACTGACTTCTCAGTTAACGCGTTTTCCAGCATTGCGAGAGGCTGGAGCACTGCCTATTCTGGGTAATCTTGATCAGCCTGAGAGCTTATGGCGTCTGAGTGGATTAGCAGCAACTGTCATTCATTTAGCGCCGCCACCTAACTCAGGCAATCAAGATCGCCGAACCCGCAATCTACTGCGAATTTTAGCCCAAGGTGGCAGTGTCGTCAGGCGCTTGATTTATGTCAGTACCACAGGGGTATACGGTGACGCTAATGGCTCTTGGGTCCATGAAACAACGCCTATAGACCCACAAAGTGAGCGCGCGCAGCGCCGCGTCGATGCTGAGCAGGTATTGCGGACTTTTGCTTTAACGCAGCGAGCGAGTTTGACAATTTTGCGGGTGCCCGGCATTTATGACCTCAATCGTTTGCCGATTGAACGCTTGAAGGCGGGAACCCCGGCTTTATTAGCCGCTGAAGATGCCTATTCAAACCACATTCAGAGCGATGATTTAGCCCGCCTGATTTGCGCGGCAGTGTTTCGTGGACGTCCCCAGCGCATCGTCAATGCTTGTGATGGTGAAGAGCTCAAAATGGGCGATTATTTTGATCTAGTTGCTGATGCTTATGAGCTGGAGCGACCGCCACGTTTAACGGCTGCTGCCGTCAAGGAAAAAGTAAGCCCAATGCTCTGGTCATTTATGCGTGAGTCACGGCGGGTGAGTAATACCCGTCTGAAAGAGCTAAAGATTGCTTTACGCTATCCCAATATTGCCAGTTTTATTTCCAAGCATCCTTTAGTGCCACCGTCCGATTAAAGACTGGCTTTCCGTTGTGTGAGTCGATTGTATCCGCAATAAAGTATCCATGACGTTCAAACTGAAAGCGCTCGCCGGCTTGGACTGTTTTCATGCTCGGTTCGAGGTATGCAGTAATAATCTGTTTTGAATTTGGATTGAGGTAAGCAAGGAAATTATTTTCTCCGCTATCGGGATGAGGCTCAGTAAATAGATGATCATAAAGACGTACCTCAACAGCGAGAGCTTCAGCTACGCTAAGCCAATGGATATTGCCCTTCACTTTATAGTTGTCTGAGCCTGGGGTGCCACTCTTGCTATCGGGAAAATAACGCGCGTTCACTTGCTTTATCTGGCCATTGCTATCCAACGCAACTCCAGTGCATTCAATCACAAATCCATGGCGTAGACGCACGCGCCCTCCTGCTTGGTCATTGCTAGGGGGATAAAGCCGAAAGAAGCCTTTCACTGGCTCCAACATAAAGTCATCGGCCTCGATCCAAACTTCACGCGTAAAGTTAAATTCACGCTTACCCCATTCGGGATGATGCGGATGCCGTGGGGCCGAACAAGCTTCAGAACCATTTTCAGGAAAGTTTTCAATTACCAGTTTTAACGGCTTTAGTACCGCAGTAGCCCGCGGCGCCTTGGCATCCAGGTCATCTCGCAAAGCCTGTTCTAGCGTACTCATATCGATCCAGCTGTCAGCCTTCGAAACGCCAATGCGTTCACAAAATAAGCGGAGGCTTTCGGGGGTGTAGCCGCGGCGACGAATACCAACAATGGTTGGCATGCGTGGATCATCCCAACCATCAACACGTTTTTCTTCGACTAATTGCAGTAATTTACGCTTACTAGTGAGGGTATAGGTTAAATTTAGGCGCGCAAATTCGTGCTGATGTGGTAGTGGATCACTAAAGACGCCGGCTTCTTTTAGGGTGTTCAGAATCCAATCGTAGAGCGGTCGATTATTTTCAAACTCTAAGGTACAAATCGAATGCGACACGAATTCGAGGGCATCTGAAATGCAGTGGGTGAAATCATACAAAGGATATATGCACCACTGGTCACCAGTCCGATGATGATGCGCATGACGAATACGGTAAATCACTGGATCGCGCATAACGATATTGGGGTGTTGCATATCAATTTTTAGACGGAGTACATGCTGTCCATCACTAAAGTCACCCGCCCGCATCGCGCGAAAGAGTTGTAAATTTTCCGCTACACTGCGCTCACGATAAGGACTATTTTGTCCTGCTTGATTAAAGTTGCCTCGTTTGGTATGTATTTCATCGGCTGTTTGGCTATCGACATACGCTTTACCATGTTCGATTAAGATTTCCGCAAATTGATAGAGCTGTGCGAAATAATCACTGGCGTAATGTAAATGGGTTTGGCCATTTACTACCCAATCAAAACCAAGCCAGCGTACTGCATCTAAAATGCTATCAACGTATTCAATATCTTCTTTTACTGGATTAGTGTCATCTAAGCGCATATTGCAACGGGCACCACCAGCGCGCGCTTGATATTCAGCCGCTAGACCAAAATTGAGACAAATACTTTTAGCATGCCCAATATGTAAATAGCCATTAGGCTCTGGTGGAAAGCGGGTAATCAGTGGTGGTAAGGCATTACCGTCCGCATCGCTATGAAGTGGACGCTGTTGGTATAAGGGTTGTACTAAATCGTGCTCGATAATTTGGCGCAGAAAATTAGAAGGTTCAGCAGTACTCGATTTGACCTTATTGACTACTGGTTTTTTAGGGCTTTCATTAGACATCCGCTAATTGTAGAGAAGATCGGCACTCAAGAAAGGAAAAAGCCCGCAGAGGGCTGCGGGCTTGGTGATAAGGCCGATATGCGGTAAATGCACCAGCAGTATTTATTCCTCGACGAAGACTTTTTCACGCCCTTGTTTAATCGCAGGTAAGGCCACAATCACCACCATTAAAGCGGCTGCCACTAAGAGACCAAGCGAAAGAGGGCGGGTAATAAAGGTTGAAAAATCACCCCGCGATAATAATAAAGCGCGGCGGAAGTTTTCTTCCATCATCGGGCCCAATACAAAGCCCAATAACAGCGGTGCAGGTTCGCAACCCAGTTTAAAAAAGAGGTAACCAATAACACCAAAGGTTGCCGTTATGTACACGTCAAATACCGTATTGTTAACGGTATAAACGCCGATACAGCAGAAAACCAAAATAGCGGGATAAAGAAAACGATACGGAATTTTCAATATCTGCACCCACATACCAATGAGCGGTAAATTGAGCAGAATTAACATCAAGTTTCCAATCCACATCGACGCAATCAAGCCCCAAAATAAAGCAGGGTTGCTGGTCATCACTTGTGGACCGGGTTGAATATTATGAATGGTCATTGCGCCCACCATTAATGCCATAACTGCATTTGGTGGAATGCCTAGAGTTAGCAAAGGAATAAAGGAAGTTTGAGCTGCAGCATTATTCGCGCTTTCTGGGCCAGCAACACCTTCAATAGCGCCTTGACCAAATTCAGCCGAGTACTTAGAGGTTTTCTTTTCAACCGAATAGGCTCCAAAAGCCGCTAAGGCTGCGCCACCGCCTGGCAAAATTCCCAAGACTGAGCCGATGGCTGTGCCTCGCAAAATCGAGGGTGTCATCCGTTTCACGTCATTCCATGACGGAATTAAGGTGGTCACTTTATTTAAAAAACTTTCCCGCTTTTCTTTTTGCTCTAAGTTCATCATGATCTCAGCAAAGCCGAATACGCCCATGGCAATACTGACAAAGCCAATGCCGTCACTGAGTTCAGGCACATCAAAGGCGTAGCGTGAAACGCCTGAGTTCACATCAGTGCCAACTAAGCCCATAAGCAAACCCAAAATAATCATGCCAATGGCTTTAATGAGTGAGCCCGACGCTAAAACCACTGCGCCGATTAAACCCAACACCATTAATGAAAAGTATTCAGCCGGACCAAACTTAAAGGCTAGTTGTGAAAGTGGCGCGGCAAAAGCAGCCAAAATAAATGTCGCTACGCACCCAGCAAAAAATGAACCCATGCCAGCAGTAAATAGGGCCACTCCTGCTCGCCCTCGACGGGCCATTTGATAGCCATCAATGGCGGTCACTACGGAAGATGTTTCTCCGGGAATGTTTAGGAGGATGGCTGTAGTTGAGCCACCATATTGCGCGCCATAATAAATACCCGCTAACATAATGAGGGCGGCAATGGGAGGTAAAGCATACGTTGCTGGCAATAACATGGCAATAGTAG
The DNA here is from genome assembly GCA_903837335.1 of uncultured beta proteobacterium. Lineage (GTDB taxonomy): Bacteria > Pseudomonadota > Gammaproteobacteria > Burkholderiales > Burkholderiaceae > Polynucleobacter. The sequence continues at coordinate 6,333 of CAILUH010000136.1, forward strand.
CAATGGGGCCAAGGCCCGGCAGAATGCCGATCAGGGTGCCTAATACACACCCCAGAAAACAGTAAATTAAATTTTGTAGAGTTAGGGCGGTTGAAAAACCCAGCGCTAAATTATTTAGCAGATCCATGTCAGTGTCCTAGGCTTTAGCGATTAATTATTAAGGAAGAAGGGCCACAGCGGAAACTGCAGCTTGAGCCCTACTACGAAAGCGAGATAAGTAAAGACCAGCAATATAAGGGAATTAATAACTGTGCCTTTCCACTTAAATTCATGGCTCGCTGAGGCTGAAACAAAAACTAAGGTGACAAGCGCCACAAAAAATCCCATGGTGGTTAACAGTACGCCATAGAGCACTACTGCGCCTGTAATCCAGATGACGCTTTTCAGATCCCATCTTTTTAGTTTGACGTCAGCTGCCTTTTTAGTAACCGCACTTAGCAAAACAACTAAGCCGATTACAGCTAAAAGCATTCCAAGGCAAAAGGGGAAGTAGCCGGGACCCATTTTGGCAGCAGTACCCATTTGATAACCGGTAGCTAGGCTGGCAAAAAATAAGCCAACGACGATATACATAAAGCCAGCGGCAAAGTCTTGTTGATTGCGTATTTTCAAAGTGTGCTCCAAGTTGGTCTAATTACTGACAGACCATTTTTTAATATTGATGAGCGATTGTAAGCCACGCTGATAGCCCTTGCTA
>CAILUH010000137.1 GCA_903837335.1 uncultured beta proteobacterium
CAGTGTGCAAGCCCAGGGAAAAATTGGCCCATGGCTAGAAAGTAAAGGTTTAAAAGAGAGCAAGCGTTTATGGCAAGACATTAAAGTTGAAAAGGGGTGGGAGCCAGCATTGGAGTCGGTGTTACGTGAACGACTCGCCGCCTTAACCGGTAAGGATGTGAAAGCTGCGCTGATATTAGCTAAAGACGCCCCTCCAAGTCGTTTAGCAATTTTATTGACTGAGGGATTAAATGCCCTGACGCCGAACGTACCAACGGGCTTTACTCCGCTTTTATCGCGGGTTCAAAGTGCAGCTGGTTCGAGCATTCAAATCGTCTTGCAAGAATGGTTAATGAATGTTTTTATTGCCGATAGCTTAGATGATGCTTTACAACGGCGTGAAAAATTACCACTTGGTGCAGCCTTCGTTACGGCGCAAGGTCATCTGGTCACCCGCGTTGGTGTGCAACTCTATGCGGCCGATTCGGAGCAGGCAGGAATGTTAGCTCGCGCCCAAGAGATGGAAGGGCTGGAGAAGCAATTACGCGCGCAACGCCTCATGCAAAGCGAGTTACAAGGTGCATTAGATCAAAGTACTGCAAATTATCAAGCTGCTTTACAAGCTGCTGAGCGCGCGCGACTCAATGCTGAGGAAGCCGTGCAAACAGCCCATGGTTTTGAAGTTGAGCAAATGCAGTTAAGTCAAGCTGAAGAGCAATATACCTTGCGCGCGACACAAATTAACGCTGAACTCGCTGAATTAAGTGGGCAAATTGAGCAAAGCAATTTACAGGCAGAACAAGCCAGAAATGACTTTTCTCAAGCCGAGCAAACGCAATCGAGTACGCAGACGCAATTGACAGCTGCTCACCAGCAATGTGAGTTAGCTACGCAGGCCCGTGACCAATTGCGTGAAGCCTTACGTTCCGCTGAAATGGCGGCACAAGAGGCTGCTTTTACAACCCGCTCTTTGCAGCAACGGATTACCGATTTGCAGCGCGACCAAACTACTGCGCGCACCCAAATTATGGAAATTCAGGATAAATTTGCTGCTGCAGAAACCGAGTTAGCAGGTTTAAGCGATGAAGAAGCTCAGGATAAGTTGCAAACTTTACTGGTTACACGTAGCGATCGAGAAACTGCTTTAGCTAATGCGCGTACTGAACAAGATGCTTTACTCCATGAGTTACGTGAAGCCGATGAAGCGCGCATGTTGGTTGAGCGTACCCTCCAACCATTGCGCGATAAGGCAACGGACTTGCAATTACGTGAGCAAGCGGCACGCCTCAATTACGAGCAATTTGCCACTTTACTATTAGATGCTGAAGCGGATATCGCCAGTCTTGAAGCGCGCTTTAGTGCCGACTTAAAAGTCAGCAGCTTACAAGGCGATGTGACCCGCCTAAATAATGAAATTCAATCATTAGGACCTGTCAATATGACGGCGCTGGATGAGCTGCATAGTTCGCGCGAGCGCAAATCTTTCCTTGATGCCCAATCGGCTGATTTGAATGAAGCGATGCAAACCTTAACCGATGCAATTGCGAAAATTGATGCTGAAACCCGCGACTTATTGCAAGGTACATTTGATCAGGTGAATGCGCACTTTGGCCGTTTGTTCCCCGAGCTCTTTGGTGGTGGTCATGCCGAGTTAGTGATGACGGGCGAAGAAATTCTAGATTCTGGCGTGAACGTGATGGCACAACCGCCAGGCAAGAAAAATAGTTCCATTCATCTTTTATCGGGTGGAGAAAAAGCCCTAACTGCGATTGCCTTGGTCTTTTCACTTTTCTTATTAAATCCTGCCCCATTTTGCTTGCTAGATGAGGTCGATGCGCCATTAGACGATGCAAATACCTTGCGCTATGCGGAAATGGTTGCCAGAATGTCGACTAAAACCCAATTTGTCTTTATTTCGCATAATAAAATTACCATGGAGATTGCCCATCAACTTATTGGTGTGACGATGCAAGAGCAGGGCGTCTCACGCATTGTGGCAGTGGATATTTCCTCGGCCGTATCGATGGTGGAGCCGGCTTAAATGCCTATCAATGAATTCATTACCAAGGTCGATCTATCAGACCTGCAATTAGCTTTGGTTGTTATTGGGATTTTTTTATTACTGTTAGTGGTGATTGTCAATTTTAGGCATGCACATGCTCGCCGTAAGATGAGTGAGACAAGTAGCGCAGGCGAATATGAAGCTAATTTAGGAGCGCCGCAACGGCAAGAACCTTCTCTTGGCGAAAGCGATTCCGCAATGAGCTCACTAGGCGCTCTTGATTTAGCATCTAAGCGTATCAAGATGATCATTGACCCCCGCATCGACTGCGTAGTTACCTTGCGTTTTACTGAGCCGATTCAGGCAACAGAGATCTTGACAGAAATTGCCACCTGGCCCCAATTTCGATTTCAATGGGCTGCTGAAGGTTTAAAGGCTAATTGGATCGATAACGAGACCTGGGAACAAGCTCAAGCAGGCTCAGCTTACAGTGAACTCCAGTTGGCTATTCAGCTTGCGAACCGACAAGGGCCCATTGAGGTTTTTGAGTTGTCGGATTTTTTTACGCATTGCCAAAATTTAGCAGAAGCTTTAGGTGCACAAATTGATATGCCAGGTGTAAATGCGATGCTAGATAGCGCTAAAGAATTAGATGCCATAGCCGCCCAAACGGATATCCAGCTGAGTATTAATATACTTTTTGATAGCACTCCCTTAAGCTGGGATGACTTAGTAACTTTGCTGCAAGCAAGAGGCTTTCGGCGCAGCGCGAATGGCCGTGCATTTGAATTCTTCAGTCAGCAGCAATTGCTTTTTTTTAGTAGCGAATTAAATCCTACTGAGACAGTAAGTCAACTTACTTTTTTACTTGAATTGCCACTGGTGCCAGTTACAGAGCGGCCATTTGAGAAGATGCTAGCGGAAGGTGCGGCAATTGCTGAGACAAAGCAGGGCCGCTTGGTAGATGACAACGGCATTAATTTAACTGCGATGGCAGTAAATAGCATTCATCATCATATCGATGGTCTTTATGCCGAATTAGAGCGGGGCGGTATTGTTGCTGGTTCTGCTACTGCCCAACGTTTATTTAGTTAGGTCGTGATTTTGTCGCAGAAGGATCCGGCAAAATTAGCCGAGCGATATCGGTGGCTTCAGTTAGAGTTAGCCCGCCTAGAGCATGCGTACTATGTACTCGATGCCCCTTTGCTTCCCGATAGCGAATACGATCGCCTCTACCGCGAGATGCTTGAGCTCGAGGCCCTATATCCTCAATGGGTTAAACCCGATTCACTCTCCCAGCGGGTTGGTGGTGCGGCTTTAAGCGATTTTCAATCCGTGCAACATGCGGTACCCATGCTTTCCTTAAATAATGCTTTTGAATTAAAGGAATTGGAAGCTTTTGAGCGGCGCTGTCGTGAAGGCCTGAAGCTTGAGCAGGTTGAATTTGCCGGCGAATTAAAATTTGATGGTTTAGCCATTTCCTTGCGTTATGAAAATGGTGTACTGGTTAGGGCTGCAACGCGTGGTGATGGCGCTAACGGTGAAGATGTTACCGCCAATATTCGTACCATTCGCGCCATCCCCTTGCATTTATTGGGAAATTCAATACCGACCGTGCTTGAAGTGCGCGGCGAGGTCTTCATGTACTTGCGTGACTTTGAACGCATGAATCAACTAGCAGCCGAGCAGGGTGAAAAGGAATTTGCCAACCCCCGTAACGCAGCTGCTGGTAGTTTGCGACAACTTGATTCGAAAATTACTGCGCGTCGTCCACTATCTTTTTTTGCTTATGGCTTAGGTGAGTTAATACCGAATTCTTGGTTACCCGCAACCCACCGCGAATTACTGGATCGTTATATTGAATTGGGATTACCTGTTTGTCCAGAGCGTCGTTTATTAAACTCTGTACAAGAGATGCTGGCTTTTTATGACGAAGTAGGTGCTAAACGCGCTAGCTTGCCCTATGACATTGATGGGGTAGTTTATAAAGTGAATTCCTTTGCCGAGCAAAATCAATTGGGTTTTGTTTCTAGGGCGCCCCGTTTTGCTTTGGCACATAAATATCCTGCGCAAGAGGCATTGACCACGGTCTTAGGAATTGATGTGCAAGTGGGTCGCACTGGCGCAATTACGCCAGTAGCTCGCTTGGCCCCAGTGGAGGTTGGTGGCGTTACGGTTACTAACGCTACTTTACATAACGAAGATGAGGTACGCCGAAAAGATGTGCGCATTGGCGATACTGTCGTCGTACGTCGGGCAGGTGACGTAATACCCGAGGTGGTCTCGGTGATATCAGAGCGACGCCCTAAGAAGGCGGCCCAATTTGTGATGCCTAGCCGCTGTCCGGTGTGTAACTCCCATATCGAACGGTTGGCTGATGAAGCAATTGCGCGTTGCAGTGGCGGTTTATTTTGTGGCGCTCAACGCAAGCAAGCCTTACTCCATTTTGCGCAACGTCGGGCAATGGATATCGAGGGATTGGGAGAAAAAATTGTCGATCAACTAGTTGATTTAAATATCGTACGCACTCCTGCCGATCTTTACCGTCTCGGATTGAATGCAGTAGCTAATTTAGAGCGCATGGGTGAAAAATCGGCTGACAATTTAATTCAAGCAATTGAGCAATCTCGACAAACAAGTTTGGCACGCTTTATTTTTGCCTTAGGCATTCGCCATGTTGGGGAAACTACGGCTAAGGATTTAGCTGCCCACTACGGCAATATGAGTGCCTTGATGGCAGCGTCTGCCGAGGAACTATTAACCATTCATGATGTTGGCCCAGTTGTAGCGGACTCAATTGCAAGCTTTATGGCTGAAGCACATAATCGCGAAGTCATTGAGCAGTTGCTGGCATCCGGTATGCAGTTGAGTGTGACTGAAAAGACTTTGAATGCAGCGGTAGCAGGTAAAACCTTTGTTTTGACCGGTACCTTGCCATCCCTTTCACGCGAAGATGCTAAAGCGATGCTGGAAAAAGCCGGCGCAAAGGTTGCTGGTTCTGTTTCAGCGAAGACTAATTATGTTGTTGCTGGCGCTGATGCTGGTAGCAAATTAGCCAAAGCAGAAGAGCTTGGTATTGCCGTAATTGACGAAGCAGAAATGCTGGCTTTATTGCGCTA
>CAILUH010000138.1 GCA_903837335.1 uncultured beta proteobacterium
CTACGATGAAGTTGGATTTATTCATATTTTGAGTAAAGATCTCTGGAATGGTCATCCTTGTTGCGCCTTTGGCACTTCTGAAGATTTCATTAAGAAAAACCCAAATACTTTTGCTGCCTTATATCGCGCAGTATTAAATGCTTCGACTATGGCCCGCAATCCCGAAAATAGGCCCTTGATCGCAAAAGTTATTTCACCAGCAAATTATTTAAATCAACCTGAGGCTGTCGTAATGCAGGTATTGACTGGTAAGTTTGCTGATGGTCTAGGCAATGTACAAAACGTGCCAGACCGTATTGATTTCAATCCAATTCCTTGGTACTCAATGGCTACTTGGATGCTGACCCAAATGCAGCGCTGGGGATACGTCAAAGGAGATGTGAATTACAAAGACATTTCAGAGAAAGTATTCTTACTTACAGATGCTAAAAAATATATGGGCGAAGCTGGTATTGCGATTCCTCCATTAGCTAAAGCTGGCTATAAAAAGGACATGATTATGGGCAAAGAATTTGACCCCAGTCAACCTGTCGCATATCTGAAATCTTTTTCAAATGCTAAAACATAAATTCAAGGCCAGTGAATGAAAACGTTATCAATCAAGGTTAAAGGCGCAATCTTATCGGTCATGATTTTGCTAATTTGCTTATTTATCTGGCATATAGCAACCACGCAAAAGATTGCCCCCTCTTCTGGCACATCCGCAAACTCCAGCGAATACAACGCCCTAATGGGGCAAGGTAGCGGCGAGACAGTTCAAAAGACTGGATTTCCAACACTCACACAAATGGGACAAACAATTTATAAGCAGTTGTCACATCCTTTTTATGATAACGGTCCAAACGATAAAGGGATTGGTATTCAGCTAGCCTATTCTCTAGCCCGTGTTGGCTTAGGTTTTTTATTGGCGATGCTAGTCGCAATCCCCTTTGGATTTTGGATCGGGATGTCCCCTTTGGCATATGAGGCATTTAATCCGTTTATTCAAATCCTCAAACCCATCTCACCACTTGCTTGGATGCCGATTGCGCTTTACACCATTAAAGACTCTTCGATTTCTGGAATCTTTGTGATTTTTATCTGCTCCGTGTGGCCGATGCTTCTAAATACTGCCTTTGGAGTTGGTAGCGTTAGAAAAGAATTATTGAATGTAACAAAGACCTTAGAGGTTTCTCCTCTGCGTAAGGCCTTCTTAGTAATTCTGCCCTCTGCTGCACCTACAATATTGACTGGCATGCGCATCTCTATGGGTATTGCTTGGCTGGTGATTGTTGCTGCTGAGATGTTGGTGGGGGGCACTGGCATTGGTTATTTCTTATGGAATGAGTGGAATAACTTGGCCCTCTCCAGCGTGATTTTTGCAATACTTTTAATTGGTATAGTTGGAATGCTGCTCGATACCGCATTTAGTAAGTTACAGAAGGTAGTTTCATATGCTGATTGAAAATACTTTTCTCAAGGTCTCAAACCTCAGTAAATCATATAAAGCTGACGCACCTCCTGTATTTGAAGGAATCAATTTTGAAATTGAAAAAGGAGAGTTTGTTTGTATTATTGGGCACTCAGGGTGCGGCAAAACTACTATCCTGAATGTACTTGCAGGCCTCGAAGAAGCTACTGGAGGTGATGCCATCATGCTTGGTAAACGCATTCAAGGTCCCGGCCTAGAGCGTGGCGTTGTGTTCCAAGGACACGCTTTAATGCCATGGATGACTGTTTTACAAAATGTAGCCTTTGCTGTTAGATCAAAGTATCCCGATTGGTCAAAAGAGAAAATTTCCGAGCATTCTAAAAAATATTTAGGCATGGTTGGTCTAGTGAATGCTGAGAGTAAAAAACCTTCAGAATTGTCTGGTGGCATGAAGCAAAGGGTTGGTATTGCCAGAGCATTTGCTATTGAGCCAAAAATGCTTTTACTTGACGAACCTTTTGGAGCCTTGGATGCATTAACTCGGGGCGTGATTCAAGATGAGCTCTTAAAAATATGCAAAGAAACTGAACAAACTGTTTTCATGATTACTCATGATGTAGATGAAGCTATTTTGCTCTCTGACAAAATTATGTTGATGAGCAATGGGCCCAATGCTCGCATTGCTGAAATTGTTGTGAATACTTTACCCAAAGGACGTCAACGGGCAAATTTGCATCATGACCCGATGTACTATCCAATGCGTAATCATTTAGTTGACTTTCTTGTTAATCGATCAAAAGACTTACAGGCAAAGGGTAGTAATGGTGAGCTGGAAGACCATAAGTTAGTTACAGTCTTTCCAGGCGTAGATATACCCCTTGCATAGCAAATTAAATCTTAATACTAGGAGAAGAAAATGGACCGTTCAATAGTTACGCAAAAAATTATCGAAGCCAAAGTACGTAAAGGCATGAAGTGGAGTGATATTGCAAAAGCAATTGGTGAATCTAAGGAATGGGTAACCGCAGGCTGCTTAGGCCAAATGACATTTACTAAAGCACAAGCAGAAGCTGCTGGTCAGTTATTTGACTTAACTGATGAGGAGATGGCTTGGTTGCAAATTGTTCCCTATAAAGGCTCTTTGCCAACAGCGGTTCCAACCGATCCACTGATCTACCGTTGGTATGAGATTGTCAACGTTTATGGCACCACTATTAAAGAGCTCATTCATGAAGAGTTTGGTGATGGAATCATGAGTGCAATTGATTTTTCAATGGATATACAGCGCGAGCCTGATCCAAAAGGTGATCGCGTACAGGTGGTGCTATCAGGCAAATACCTTTCTTATAAAACTTATTAATCGGAAATTATTTGCCATTCTCAGTGCTATTTTCTCGTATATATTTCTGCTGATGCAACTGCACCTACATTATCTCTGCCGCCTACAATCAATACGTCGCCATTTAATAAACGGATTGCATTATGACGCCAGCGCGGTATAGTCATTGATCCTGTGGCAGCGAATTTGCCTGTTACTGGATCATATAGTTCGGCTGAGGAAAGTGCATCTACTCCATCATAGGCTCCGCCGGCTATCAGCACTTTGCCATCAACCAGAAGTGTGCCAGTTTGGCGCCCTGTTGCATTGATCATTGAGCCCGTAAATGAGAAGGTACCGGTTTGGACGTTATATAGGCTCGCAGATGCGAGAGTAGTTGAGCTACTACCGTAACCGCCTGCAATCAGCACTTTACCATCCAATAAAAGATTAGC
>CAILUH010000139.1 GCA_903837335.1 uncultured beta proteobacterium
AAAAAGAATACCAATCACTAAAGTACCAGCAGCGACAATAATGGGATACCACAGACCATAATAAATATTGCCGTTTTGCGCTACCAAAGCGAATGAAATGGTAGGCAAGAGACCGCCAAACCAACCGTTACCAATGTGGTATGGCAATGACATGGAGGTGTAACGAATTCGCGTTGGGAACATTTCAACCAAAGCAGCTGCAATTGGACCATAGACCATCGTTACCAAAATAACCAAGTAAACCAAAAGTAAGATCGTCATTGGCACATTAATATCAGCAGGATTTGCTTTCGCTGGGTAGCCAGCAGCATCTAACGCACTACGAATTTCTTTTTTGAATTTCGCATCCGCTGCCTTAGCATCGTCTTTAGACATTCCCTTAGCGGTATAGCCATCAATGACGGTATCACCAATCTTAACCTGCGCAACTGTTCCTGGTGCAGATGAAATAGTTGTGTAGCTTGCTGAGTTCGAAGCCATCACTTGCTTAGCGATATCACAAGAACTGGTGAACTTCACTGTGCCCGTTGGGTTAAATTGGAATGAACACTCGGCAGGGTCAACTGTAATTGAGGCTGGTGCAGTTGCCATTGCTTTTTCCAAAGCTGGGTTAGCAAAGTGCGTGAGGCCGTTGAATACTGACACTGGCGTATTCGGAATATAAGTGATTACTGCCAATAACAAACCGGCCATAATAATTGGTTTACGGCCAACCTTATCAGACCATGAGCCAAAGACAATGAAGAATGGCGTACCCAATAATAATGCGGCTGCTACCATTAAATTAGCTGTTTTTCCGTCCACTTTCAGAACTTGGGTAAGAAAGAACAACTCATAGAACATCCCGCAATACCAAACCACAGCCTGGCCAGCAACTAAACCCAATAAAGCCAAGATAACGATTTTGAGGTTTTTCCACTCAGTAAAGGATTCTGCTAAGGGTGATTTGGATAGCTTGTTCTCTTCCTTCATTTTCTTAAAGGCGGGTGATTCAGCCATCGACAAGCGAATCCACACTGAAATACCTAACAAAAAGATGGAAACAAGGAAAGGCACTCTCCAACCCCAAACATCAAAATCGGGGCCGGTGAATTCGCGAGTAACCAAAATAACTAACAATGATAAAAACAGTCCGAGCGTAGCGGTCGTTTGAATCCAAGCGGTATACGCGCCACGTTTATCTCGTGGTGCATGTTCAGCTACATAAGTGGCTGCGCCGCCATACTCGCCGCCTAAAGCTAAGCCCTGCAGAATGCGTAAGCTAATTAATAGTACCGGGGCAGCAACTCCGATGCTCGCGTAACTTGGTAATAAGCCCACAATAAAAGTAGCCGATCCCATGATAACGATCGTTACTAAGAAGGTGTATTTTCTACCGATTAAGTCGCCTAAACGCCCAAATACCAATGCACCAAAAGGACGCACAATAAAACCTGCGGCAAACGCAAGCAAGGCAAAAATAAATGCAGAGCCCTCATCTAAGCCACTAAAAAACTGCTTGGCAATAATGGCCGCTAGTGAGCCATACAGGTAAAAGTCATACCATTCAAATACTGTGCCCAGCGAAGAGGCAAAAATAACTTTGCGATCTCCCGCCGACATTGGTGCTGCTTTTGCTATTGCCATTTTTCTCTCCAATAATGACTTACAAGACATCCGTTTTATATAACGTATTGATTATGCAATGTTTTAAGGCTTTTTTATGAAAACTAGGGAAACTCCTAGGCTAAGCGTATCCGGGTTTTCCCGAGTAAGTCAGGCTTTTTTGTATTTACAAACTTCTTTTTGCCTGATTGTGTCTCAATTTATTTACAGTCAAGGTTCGCCCCAATTCATTCAGTTGCATTGTGACCAGTTCGCTAGCCAATTCTTTTAAGGCCTTTTTTAAATCGCTGTGCATTCTGTACGTAATGAGTTGCAATATATTCGAGTCGAGTCAATTGTTCAGTCGACAAAGGCTTTACCACTTTCGCTGGCGAGCCTAATATCATCGAGCCATCTGGAAATTCCTTACCTTCGGTAATTAAGGCGCCTGCACCAACTAAACAATGTTTACCAATTTTGGCGCCATTTAAGATGACTGCCCCAATGCCAATTAGGCTGCCTTCACCAATAGTGCAACCATGCAACATGACTTGATGGCCAATTGACACACGTTTTTCAAGGGTCAGCGGAAAGCCTGGGTCTGAATGCAAGACTGAGGCGTCTTGAATATTGACCTCTTCGCCAATCTCAACCAATTCGTTATCACCCCGAATAACAACTTGATGCCAAACATTTGCGTCTCGGCCCAAACGCACGTTGCCAATGACTTCAGCGCTATCCGCAACCCAAGCCCCCGCTGCCAATTGTGGTTGAATACCGTCGAGCTCAAAAATAGCCATAATTCCTTATTGATTAATTAAATTGAGTAGAATTTATGTTTATGATTATTTCATAACCAATCAAGAGGCCAAATATGAAAAAACTTTTCCTGCTTTCACTTCTTACACTTGGCTTTGCCAGTCTTTTTATTCCCACTGTGCATGCCCAAGAAAAGGTGGCGGTTTTAAGCACCCAGGAATTTATAACGAGTTGCAAAAGCCCCGCAAATGCCGATTCGCGCAATTTTTGCTTAGGCTATGCAACCGGTCTTTACGATACCTATTTAGCTACCCGTCACCCTAGTATGGCTAAACCTTTTATCTGCGTTAAACAGCCTGGCCCAACCCGCGATGCCGTGATTGGTGACTTTATTAAATGGGTCGATGCTAAGCCTGCACTGCTAAGCAACCCTGCGGCCGATAGTGTCCTGCGTTTTTTAGCTGAACGCTTCCCTTGCCCCGCTTAAATATATTAAGACCATTCTGAAGGAATAACACCATGACTACGATGAAAAAATTAATCGCCATTACTAGCATTATTGCTACAGCTGGGTTAGCAACAACAGGCTGCTCGAATATGAATAGCTCGCAACAAAGCACCTTATCTGGCGCTGCGATTGGTGCTGCTGCTGGCGCTGTTGGTACCGCTGTCTTTGGGGGTGCAGCAATTTGGGGTGCGGTCGGTGGTGCAGCCGTTGGCGCGGCCGGCGGGTATGTCTATGACAAATACGAAAAAGATAAACAAGCTAATAATCAAGCCCAATACAACCAGGGGTATAGCGCTGGTCAAAAGGCCAACTCAGGTTCAAGCTCGACCTCTAAATAGCTTCTTAAGTGTTAATTAATTGGGTAGAGATTTGAATCTGCCCTGCTAAAGCAAGATGCACTGGGCACTTATTGGATATTTCTAATAAGCGCGCCCGCTGCTCTGCATCTAAGTCGCCAATGAGCTCAATGGTGCGCTCAAAGTGCTCAATTTGATTAGTACGACTGATATCAACAGTAACGATGGCATTGCTTAAGGGCCAAGCTTTTCGTTGTGCGTACATATTCAGAGTAATGCCAGTGCAAGCGCCCAAAGCAGCTGCCAATAATTCATGCGGTGAAGGGCCTGAGTTAGTACCGCCAAGTTTGACATCTACATCAGCTAAAAAGTGATGCTCACCTGCACTAATTTTTTGCTGGAAAGATTCTGTGCCAAACTGTGTAATGACTTTATTCATCTGAACTCCAATTGCGTTTTAACTGAGTAACATTTGATTCATGCGCTTTACAAAACCAGCCGGATCATTTAATTGCCCACCTTCAGCCAGCGTAGCTTGATCAAACAAAAGATGAGCCCACTCATCAAACTGTTTGTCGTCATACTTTAACTTACGCAATAAAGGATGTTCGGGATTGATTTCTAAAATCGGTTTTGTTTCGGGAGCCTGTTGCCCAGCAGCTTTAAGCATCCGTAATAAATTGCCTGATAATTCATTTTCATCGGCTACTAAGCAAGCAGGGGAATCCGTTAAACGAAAAGTGATACGCACATCTTTTGCTTTATCG
>CAILUH010000140.1 GCA_903837335.1 uncultured beta proteobacterium
GCGTGCACGATATCATTTATAGCATGGTAGAAAAATTTGGCGGCTCTATTTCTGCAGAACACGGCATTGGGCAATTGAAAATGCGTGATTTACGCGCGCATAAAGGCGCTATTGCGCATGATCTCATGCAGATGATTAAAACTGCGCTTGATCCCCACAATATTCTCAACCCCAATAAAGTCTTACCCGCTAAGATTAATTAGGTAAAACTCGTAAAGTACATTAAAGCACCGCCCACAAAGCCTGAACCCAAAATTAAAAATACCGGATTAGCGCGAGAAAAAAGTAAGGCAGCAAGCACGGTAAGTGCCAGAGCAATACTGATTGGCCCGTTTATCGCTGCCTTGGCAACGGAATATACGCCAGAACACATTAAACCAATGGAAATCGGTTCCAGCGCATTTTGCACAGCGCGACGCCAGGGGCTTTCACCGATACGTACCCAAATTCGCCCCACCGTCAAACATAAAATACTCGAGGGCAAAAAGAAGGAGAGCAGCACTGTCAACGCCCCCGCTAAGCCTGCTAGTTGGAAGCCAAAGATAATCACCATCATCATATTTGGGCCCGGAGCAAGCTGACCAATGCTATATACCTCAACAAATTTCATATGATCGACCTGAAATTGCTCCTTTAAGATAATCTGCATTTCGGGGAGTACCGCTGTGCCACCGCCTACTGCCAATAACGACAGCAAACCGAAGGTCATAAATAACTGAGTTAAGAGGCTAATCATTTATTTAGGCCGATAAATAAATAAAGCGACTGGGGCCATGATGAGCAAAACGATGACTAATGGCAACTTAAAAATACTCATTAAAACAAACGTGGTGATGATAATTAAACAAGAAATAACATGGCGCAAATGTCCTTGCCCAATCTTGTAGGTGATCGCAGCTAATAAACCTGTTGCGCCAGCGGCAATACCAGCCAAGATTAAATTCGCAATGGGATGGTCTGGCTTAGCCATGTAAGCGATTCCAACAATTAAAACAAAGGCTGCGCCTGGCAATATTAAGCCTAAGCCTGCAGCAATTGCCCCCAATACGCCTCTTAACCGATCGCCCGTTAACACTGCCATATTGACAGAGTTCAAGCCTGGCATAGTCTGGCTAATTGCTAAGGTAGCCATAAAATCATCCAGATCTAGCCACTTCTTTTTTTCAACTAATAAAATTTGCTCATAGGCAATAATGCCGCCACCAAAACTGACGGCACCAATTACCATAAACTGCCAAAAAAGCTCTAACAGCGTCGGTAGCGGTTGAGCTTCACCCGACACTGCTAATGGCGGCGGGCTTTGTGGCGCACCCGCGCTTTCGCTACTCACTCAGGCTTGCCATAAACTAAGGCCGTTTTAGTTGAGCCTACTTCAATCCAATTAGCAAACTCAATCTGTAAGGCGTTAAAGAACTTATCAGCGCGCTTATGGGCCTTTGCTTCTTTGCGATTCTTATCGTTCACATGATAAGAGAAAGCAAGTTCACCGACAATTGGCTCACCAACGCTGCGCATCCAGATGGCAATTTCGCAATGGGCCTGTACACCAGCACCAAATACTAAGTTACCTAATGGTAAGCAAGCTTCTAAAATTTTATTTTTAAGGCCACCAACAACTGCAATTGGTGTATTTTTAGGTAAACCGAGTTTACCTAAGGTTGGAAACATCGTGATTGCACTAGATAAACTATGCGCAAAAATTTCATCTACAGGAACGGCATCCAAAATTGCATTATTGGAATAGATTTGACGTTGGCTTCCAATCGCGTCACCTTTTAGAATTTCTTCTTTAAAGCGAGCACGCGATTTACTTTTATCAGATGGCATTGGATTAAACACTAAAGAAGCCCCCAAATCACGAGCGCGACATTTAAATGTTACTTCGCACCAATCATCAATCCAGACATCCTCGCGCGATTCCCGCACCCGCAGAATTAAATTGTGATTACGCAAATCTTCATTTGGCGTATCAAAGAAATATACTGTACGTAAGCCTGTCGTGGCATTGTCAAGGTGGGTAAAGTGCACTCCCTGTTTTTTACAGAAAATCATTAGCTTCGTGCTGAGCTCATCAATCCGATTGCGCCGATCGAGGCCCGAGGGTTTGATCAAAATCTTAAATTCACGATTCGTTACCGACTTATGAACTCTCCCAGCGCGTTTCTTTTTTTCTTTTTTACTTAACTCTGGCACCACAGGCTGAACCGCAAATTTTGCCGTTGGCGCAGCACTGCGCATTGGCTTTTTAATGCCAACTTTTTTTGCCGCAGGCTTCTTGGCTGGCATTTTTTTTGCCGCCACTTTTTTCAAGGCTGGTTTTTTCATTGGGGCTTTTTTAACTGCCGCTTTAGGCGATTTCGAAATCGTTTTTTTAATCATGATGTAATCCTTTGTGGTTTTTCTCTCAATTTAATTAAATGGAATATTCAGAATATTCGTTTCTCCCGAAGCATCTGGGGCCTGTAAACGAATTGGCTTCTCAGATCCGGGGCCAGAAAGAGGCCTACCCAAAACCGTAATAGCATCGGGATCTGGTGCTGGCCCTCTATTCAATTGACCAGGCTTTGGGCCATATGCGTTAGCTGGCTCTGCAACAGCCGGAACCAAGGGCTGATTGTTGATTTGATCCAATTGCTGAGAGTTTAAAGCCGGCATCAATTGATTTTGTGCCATGGTCTGGTTATAAAGCCCAAACGAGCATGTTAAGGCAGTTAATACAGCCATTATTCGCCCTCTCCATTCATTTCTTTTTTGCCTCCCCTGCACGATTGCCACCCTTTACTTTGATCTGAAAATATACCTACTTACGCCCTTTTTTGTTACATGGGAAAACCCTACTAACTATATGCAATTAGCCAACTTCAGTCAATATAACGGAAACAGCTTACTATCCCCTCTAACTATAGTTACCTTTATCCCTAATTTCATGCTCGAACTATTCTTAGATCCCAATGCCTGGATCGCCTTTTTAACCCTTTCAGCCCTTGAAATAGTCCTGGGTATCGATAACATCATCTTTATCAGCGTCTTAGCCAATCGGCTACCCATCGAAATGCAA